>NZ_JAAFAN010000048.1:0-34668 GCF_010287905.1 Cellulosimicrobium composti | reverse complement strand
TGCGGGCGGCGGTTACGTTTCCCGGGGGCGCCCGCGGCGTTTCGGTGTGGTGGCCCCCCCCCCCCCCGCGCCGAGCACGGGGTTGCTGTCGTTATCGACGGGATAACGACAGCAACCCCGTGCTCGACCGCGAGGAAGGTCGTGCTCGGGTCAGGAGGGTCCGCGGCCGCGGCACGCGGCGACCGTCTCGCCCTCGACGTCGACCGACGCCACCCAGTGCCACGCCGGGGGCAGCGCGGCGAGCGCGGCCGCGGGGACGTGCACGGCGTCGAGTCCCGACCCGTCCGGCGTCGGCGGCACGACCTCCCCCGAGATCGCGCCGGCCGCCGTCCGCTCGACGCGGAACGGCGACCGGTACTCGCCCAGGTCGCTCCCGTCCCAGGTCTCGAGCCGCAGGACGAGCGCCGCGTCGAGCGGGCCGTCGACGGCGGTGCCCGGCGCGACGTCGAGCGCGAACGAGGCGTCGAGGCCGGGCTCGTCGGGCGCGCCCGCAGGGAGCGGCGACGGGCGGGTCACGCCCCACCGGGTCACCGTGCCGGGCATCGCCCACCCGGTCACGTGCACGTCGTCCACCGTCAGCGGCGAGCCCGCGGTCGTGGTCGGGGTGCACGACGACGCCCAGACCTCGCCGCTCGTGACCGTCGCCGGGCCGAGGACGAACACCGCGCTGCCGACCGAGAGCACGGTGGCCGCGCCCGTGACGGCGCGCGACGGCGTCGGGCCGCCCGACCCGGTGCCCGGGCCGAGGAACGGGACGGGCGGGCGCACGCGCCGCAGCACGACGGTGCCGCACAGCGAGTCGGCGAACGTGCGCCGCTGCGGGTGCCACAGCGGCCGGAGGAACCCGAGGTAGAGCAGCGCGTCGAGGGCATGAGCGAGGTCGCGCAGCACGGTGCGCACCAGGCCGGCGGGGCGCTCGGTCGCAGCGTGCACGACGACGATCCCCACCGTCCGCTTGCCCGGCGTCGCGCCGGTCCACGCCTGCAGCGCCGCGAGGGCGGCGGTGGTGCCGAGAGCCCACCACGTGCCTCCGGGGACGAGCTGCTCCGTGGTGACGCCGAACGTGATCACCGGGATCCAGGCCACCTCGTAGGCCGGGCCGACGGCGACGAACAGCACGGCCGCGACGATCGCCGTGTCGAGCAGCGACGCGACGACGCGGCGCGACCAGCTCGCGTACGCGTCGCGCGAGACGGGCGGGTCGAGCCCGGGCAGGCTCGGGTCGAGGTCTCCGGCTCCGACGCCGTGCGTCGGCCCCCTGCCGGTCGGGGCGTCGATGGCCACGCGCCGATCCAAGCACACCCTGCCGAGAACGGGGTTGCTGTCGTTATCGGGGCGATAACGACGGCAACCCCGTGGTCGACCGCGAGGAAGGTCGTGCTCGCCGGGTCAGCGGAAGGCGTGCCGCCTGCCCGCGACGACGGTCGCGAGCACCGGGACCATGAGCGCGAGCGAGACCCACGGGAGACCGGCCGGCCCGGCGACGGCGAGCGCCGCCCCGCCGACCGCCCCGCCGAGCGCGACGGACGTGTTCCACACGGTCACGAGCGCAGACTGAGCGACGTCGGCCCCGTCGCCCGCGGCCCGCGCCGCGGCGGTCGTGTAGAGCGTCCCGGCGCCGCCGAACGCGAAGCCCCACGCCGCGACGGCGAGCACGACGACCACCGTCGACGTCGGCGCGAGGCCGAGCGCGAGCATGGCGAGCGCGAACACGACGACGGACCCGAGCGTCAGCGCGCGCAGTCGCCGGTCGATGAGCGCGCCGACGAGCACGAGCGCCCCCGCCGAGGCGGCGCCGAGGACGAGCAGCAGCGCGCTCGTGCGCGACTCCTGGCCGAGGTGCGCGAGGTGCACGGCCACGTACGTGTACAGCGACGTGTTGGCGAGCACGTTGAGGCCGGTGACGAGCAGCACGGGTCGCAGCCCCGGGCGGGGGAGCACGGCGCGGATGGTGAGCCGGCCGTCGCGCGGGGTCCCGGCCGCGCGCGGCACGCCGAGCCGGACCCACGCGAGCAGGGCGAGCCCGACGAGCGAGAGGAGGCCGAACGTCCAGCGCCACCCGAGCGCAGCACCGAGCACGGCGCCCGCGGGGACGCCGAGCGTGAGCGCGAGCGGTCCGCCGGCCATGGCGATCGTCATCGCGCGCCCGACGCGCTCTGCGGGCACGATGCGGCGCACGTACCCGGGCAGGAGCGCCCACGTGAGCCCGGCGACGAGACCCGCGCCGAACCGTGCGACGAGCGTCAGCGGGAACGACGACGACACCGCCGTGACGGTGTTCGCGACGACGAACCCCGTGATCGTCACGAGGAGGAGCGTGCGGCGGTCCCACCGCGCGGTGGCGCGCGTGAGGGGGATCGCGGCGACGATCGCGCCGACGGCGAACGCGGTGACGGTCTGGCCGGCCGCGCCGGCCCCGACGCCGAGGTCGGCGGCCATCGCGGGCAGCACGCCCGCGGGCAGGATCTCGGTGAGCAGCGTGAGGAAGCCCGACGCCGCGAGCGCGAGCAGCGCGCCGACGGGCAGCATGCGTCGCAGGCGGGACCGGGTGTGCGGAGCGCCGGACGAGGGCGTGCCGGGGTCCGGGACGGAGGCGGTGACGTCGTGCGTGGGTGTGCTCGTCGTGGACATGGGGTTAGCATCGATGTCTGACATTGATGTGAAGGTCAAGCACCTGGTTGAGACGAGGTGGATCACGTGCGGATCGGCGAGCTGTCCCGGCGCACCGGGACCCCGACGCGGCTCCTGCGCTACTACGAGGAGCAGGGCCTGCTGACCCCCGAGCGGGCCGAGAACGGGTACCGCGAGTACGGCGAGCACCTCGTCGACCGCGTGCTCCAGATCCGCGGGCTGCTCGAGGTCGGCTTCACGACGCGGATCATCAAGGAGTTCCTGCCCTGCCTCGGGAACGCCCCGGAGATCCACCTGCACAACGCCTACCCGGACAAGATCGCCCTCCTCGAGACCGAGCTCGCGCGCCTCGAGGACCGCATCCGCATCCTCGAGAAGAACCGCGACGCCATCGCCGACTACCTCGAGCGCATCCGCCCCTTCGCGCAGCGCCCCGAGGACCGCGTCCCCGCCCGCGCTGCCACGAGCGCGGGTACCGCTTCCCCGCCGAACACGGGGTTGCCGTCGTCATCCCCGCGATAACGACAGCAACCCCGTGCTCGACGGCGCACAAGCCCGTTCTCGGCGGGCATGGCGGGGCGGCGGTGGCTCCGCGGGCGGCGGGGCGGCAGTGGCGGGGCGGTGGCTCGGCGGGGCGGCGCCCTACGCTGACGCGCATGGACCTCGCACGCTCCGTCCCGCTGTTCGTGCTCGCCGCGCTGCTGGAGATCGGCGGGGCGTGGCTCGTGTGGCAGGGGCTGCGCGAGCACCGCGGCTGGCTGTGGATCGGCGCGGGCGTCGTCGCGCTGGGGCTGTACGGCGTCGTCGCGACGCTCCAGCCGGACGCGCACTTCGGCCGCATCCTCGCTGCGTACGGCGGGGTGTTCGTCGCGGGGTCGCTCGCGTGGGGCATGGTCGTGGACGGCTTCCGCCCCGACCGGTGGGACGTCGCGGGTGCGCTGCTGTGCCTCGCCGGCGTCGCCGTCATCATGTACGCGCCGCGCGCGGAGTAGACGTCGTTCGAGCCGCGCGCCGTCGTCGAGCACGACGTTCCTCGCCGTCGAGCACGGGGTTGGTGACGTGATCGGCGGGATGACGACACCAACCCCGTGCTCGGCGGGTGAGAGCGGTCAGCGCAGCGGGTCGAAGGGGCGGATCTCGTCCGGGGTCTCGCCCGTCGTGACCAGGTGCGCGAGCGCGCGGCCGGTCGCGGGGCCCAGAACCATGCCCCACATGCCGTGGCCGCCCGCGACGTACACGCCGCGCGTGCGGGTCGCGCCGACGAGCGGGAGGCCGTCGGGCGTGACGGGCCGCGAGCCGACCCACTCGTCGTGGCGGTCGTCGAGGTCGACGCCCTGGAAGAGATGCCGCACGGACGCGAGGATCGCCTCGATGCGCCGGGGCTGGAGCGGCTCGTCCGGGCCGCGGAACTCCATGGTCCCCGCGATGCGGAAGCGGCCCTGGTACGGCGTGCACGCGACGCGACGCGCGGGCAGGTAGATCGGCGTCTCGACGGGCTCGTCGGTCTTCACCGTGAACGAGTAGCCGCGCCCCGCCTGCACGCGCGTGCGCACGCCGAGCGGTGCGGCGAGCGCGGGCAGCCACGCGCCGGTGGCGAGCACGACGACGTCGCCGCGCAGCACGACGCCCTCCTCGCGCTCCGCGGGTGAGCCGGATTCCCGTCCGCGCGCCGCGCCGGGTCCACCGCCACCGCGCGCGTCCTGCCCGACGGCGGCGCTCGCCCCGGACCCGCCGGCTCGCGCGAGGTGCGGGGCGGCGTCGGGGTGCACGGCCCGCGCGAAGACGCACGCGCCGAGCCGGCCGGGCTCGACGTCGAGCACCTCGAGGCCGGTGAGGACGGTCCCGCCGCGGGCGCGCACGGAGTCGGCGAGCGCGTGGACGTACGGCCCGGGCTCGATGAATCGCTGGCCTTCGAGCGCGAGCACGGTGGAGACCCGGTCGGTGAGCTGGTGCGCGCGCTCGCCGGGCTCGACGCGCCGGAGCGGCACGGTCTGCCCGGCGGCCGCGACGTGCTCGAGCTCGCGGATGAACGGGCGCGCCTCACGCGCGTGCTCGAACGCGACGGTGAACGGCCCGGGCGTCGTGCCGGCCTCGACGCCGTGACCGAGGCTCCCGCCGGCGGCGAGCTCGTCGAACGCGTCGAGCGCGACGCGGTCGATCGGGGTGAGAGCCGCCATCGCGCGGTCCCAGCGGCGCTGCGTCGCGTGCGCCATGAAGCGCGCGAAGAACGACCACAGGCGCGGGTCGAACCGGACCGGGACGTGGAGGGGCGCGGCCGGGTCGAGGAGCGCGCGCGGACCGTAGGTCCACAGCGACGGGTCGGCCAGGGGCATCGCCATGCCGGGCGTGAGCCACCCGGCGTTGCCCCACGACGAGCCGGCGGCGACGCCCTCGCGGTCGACGACGGTGACCTCGACGCCCTGCTCCTGCAGGTGCCACGCGGTGGCGAGGCCGACCATGCCGGCGCCGACGACGACGGCGGTCCGGGGTGCGGGGTGCCGGTCCGACGCGGACCGGCCGGGACGGGGACGAGAGGTGGTGCTCACGCCGGGCTCCTTCGACCGACGCCCGCCCCGCGGGTGGCGGGGCGGGCGCGTGGCTGGTGTGCGGCGGGATGGTGCCGCACACCTTCAGCGTGGTCGATCCTTCGGTGTGCGGCAAGATGTGACGCAGGATCGTCGTCGACGGCCGCCATTGACGACGACTCTTCGAACCGCGACCGGAGGAGACCCGCCGTGCCGAAGGATCTTCGACCCGCCGTCCTGGACGACGTCGACCGCCGCATCCTCGACGTCCTCGTCACCGACGCGCGGGCGACGAACGCGGCGATCGCCGCCCGTGTCGGGATCGCCGCCTCGACGTGCCACGCGCGCGTGCGCTCGCTCGTGGACCGCGGCGTGATCCGCGGCTTCCGCGCCGACGTCGACCCGGCGGCGCTCGGTCGCGGGCTCGAGGCGCTCATCGCGATCCGCCTCCAGGCGGGCGCGCGCAAGGGCCTCGAGGCGTTCCGGGACTACCTGCTCACGCTGCCCGACGTCGAGGGCGTGTTCTTCGTGACCGGCGACCGCGACTTCCTGCTGCACGTGGCCGTCGCGGACTCGGACGCGCTGCGCGACCTGGTCTCCAAGACGCTGAGCGTCCGGCCGGAGGTCGCGGGGACGAGCACGACGGTGATCTTCGAGCACGCGCGACCCTGACGGCGCGTGTCCCGGAGCGGCCGGGTCCACGGTCCCGCCCTCGCTGCGACGGGACGCGTGCCGGGGCACGGCGCTGTGAGCACCCCGGTGAACCGTGCTTCACTTCTTCGTGGGAGCCGCCCCGAGGCGGCCCGTGCGACGACCACGGAGGCACCGTGCCCTATCGCGAGACCCCCGCCACGCGGGCCGCCCGCGAGCGCAAGCGCGAGGCGCTGCTCGACGCGGCGCGCACGATCGTGGCGGAGCGCGGGTTCGCGGGCGCGAGCGTCCAGGCGCTCGCCTCGCGCGCGGGGGTCAGCACGGGCGGCGTCTACTCGTACTTCCCCACCAAGGCCGACCTGCTCGTCGCCGTGTTCCGGCAGGCCGTCGACGTCGAGCTCGACGCGGTCCGCGCGGCCGCCGCCCCCCAGGGCGACGACCCGCCCGACGGCAGCACGGTCGCCCGCCTGTCCCGCGCCGTCGACACGTTCGCACGCCGCGCCCTGCGCGGCCCGACCCTCGCGTGGGCGCTCCTGCTCGAGCCGGTCGACCCTGCCGTCGACGTGGCGCGGCTCGAGTACCGCCGCGCGTACGCCGCGACGTTCGCCGACGTCGTGCGCGACGGCGTCGCGGCGGGCGAGCTCCCCGAGCAGGACGTGGACGTCGTCGCGTCGGCGCTCGTCGGCGCGATCGGCGAGGCGCTCACCGGTCCGCTGTCCCCGCTCGCCGCCGGGGGAGAGGACGGCGACGGAGCGCCCGTCGACCCCGACGCGCGCGACGCCGTCGTCGCGACGATCCTGCGCGTGTGCCTGGGTGCCGTGGGCGCCCGGGTGCCGGCGCGCGAACCGACCTGACCGAGGCACCGCCCGCACGAGTACCGCCCGCAGCGCCGCAGGAGGACGCCGTGACGACCACCGGACCGCGACCCGCGCCGCACGTGACGCACCGCGTGACGAACCAGCCGCCCGAGCGCGTGGGCGTGAACGAGTACCTCGACCACCCCGTGCTGCGCGAGGCGGTGCGCGCGTACGGGGGAGCGTGGGGCGAGGAGCGGCTCGTCGAGGTCGGGGCGCTCGTCGGCACCGAGCGCTTCCAGCGCGCGGCCGAGCTCGCGAACGTGCACCCGCCGGTGCTGCGCACGCACGACCGCCGTGGGAACCGCGTCGACGAGGTCGAGTACCACCCGGCGTACCACGAGGTGCTCGGGGCGGCCGTCGCGCACGGCGCGCACACGAGCGCGTGGGCGGAGCCCGGGCCGGGCGCGAACGTCGTGCGCGGTGCGCTGTTCTCGCTGTTCGCGCAGGTCGAACCGGGCCACGCGTGCCCGGTCTCCATGACGCACGCGGCCGTGCCCTCGCTGCGGCACGCGCCGTCGCTCGCCGCGGTGTGGGAGCCGTGCCTGCTCTCCCGCGGGTACGACGGCGCCCTCGCGGCGCCGGGCAGCAAGCCCGGCGTGCTCGTCGGCATGGCCATGACGGAGAAGCAGGGCGGCTCGGACGTGCGCGCGAACGCGACGACGGCCGCGCCCGCCGGGGCGGACGGCACCTTCCTGCTCACGGGGCACAAGTGGTTCTGCTCGGCGCCGATGTCCGACGCGTTCCTCGTGCTCGCCCAGGTCCCGGGCGGGCCGGGCGGGACCGCGCGGGGCGGCGACGCCGCGCCGTCGTGCTTCCTCGTGCCGCGCGTGCTGGAGGACGGCACGCGCAACGTCTTTCGCGTCCAGCGCCTCAAGGACAAGGTGGGCAACCGGTCGAACGCGTCGTCGGAGATCGAGCTCGACGGCACCGTCGGGTTCCTCGTCGGGGAGCCCGGGCGCGGCGTGCGGACGATCATCGAGATGGTGTCGCGCACGCGGCTCGACTGCGTGCACGGCACGGCGGCGGGCATGCGCCAGGCGGTCGCCGAGGCGCTGTGGCACGCGCGCCACCGCAGCGCGTTCGGCGCGGCGCTCGTGGACCAGCCCGCGATGACCGCGGTGCTCGCCGACCTCGCGCTCGAGTCCGAGGCCGCGACGCTCACGTCGGTGCGCCTCGCCGCCGCGCACGACGGCGAGTCCGAGCACGACCGCGAGTTCCGCCGCCTCGCGACCGCCGTGAGCAAGTACTGGGTGTGCAAGCGCGGCCCGCACCACGCGTACGAGGCGATGGAGTGCCTGGGCGGCAACGGGTACACCGAGGCGTTCCCCCTCGCGCGCCGCTACCGCGAGCAGCCGGTCATGGCGATCTGGGAGGGGTCGGGCAACGTCATCGCGCTCGACGTGCTGCGCGCCATGGGCCGCGAGCCCGCGTCCGTCGCGGCGTTCGAGGCGGAGCTCGCCACGACGGCGGGCGCGCACCCGGTCCTCGACGCGCACGTCGCGCGCACGCGCCGTCTGCTCGCGGAGGTCGCGGGGGCCGACGCCGGGGCGCAGCAGGCGCAGGCCCGTCGCGTCGTGGAGTCGCTCGCCCTCGCGCTCCAGGCGTCGCTCGTGGTGCGGCACGCGCCGTCGGCCACGGCCGACGCGTTCGTCGCCGCACGGCTCGGCGACGACCGCGGCCACGGGTACGGCGTCCTGCCGGGCGGCACCGACGCGCGCGCGATCCTGGCCCGGCACACCGGGACGCCGTGAGCGGCTGGGCCCGGGACGACCGCGGCACCCGCCCGGGGGCGGGCGCCGCGGGAGACGGCCTCAGACGCGCCAGTCGAAGAGCCCGGTCGGGTCGTACGCCGAGCGCACCGCGGCGAGACGCGACGCCGTCTCGGGCGACCACGCCCGCGCGAGCGCCTCGTCCGTCCACGGGCCGGGCAGGAAGTTGATGTTCGTCTCGCTCGCCGCCCACGGCTGCGACCACTGCGTGAACGACGCCGCGGCCTCGACCATGTCGGGGAGGCGCGGGGGGTTCACGCCGACGAGGCTGAACAGGTAGCCGGCCGTGCGGCCGCCCGCGGCCGACCCGCCCTCGACGTCGCGCGCGCCCGCCCCGCCGAGGTGCCGGATCTCCGCGGCGACGAACGGCGAGCCGCTGCCGGGGCCGAGGTCGGCGAGGAAACGGTCGAGGAACGCGCCGTCGACGTCGCGCAGCCCCGCGCCGAACACCCACGACGGGGACGCGTCCTCGGGGTCTGAGTGGATCGAGGCGACGGCCGTCGTGGGGATCTCGCCGAGGGCGTCGGCCAGGACCGGCGCGAGCGCCCGCAGCGGTGCGGCGAGGCGCTCGCCCTCGGCAGCGTCGCCCGGGTACGCGAAGCGCAGGTTGAGCACGGTCTGCCCGCGCAGGTGCTCGGGGATGAACGGGAGGTCGGGCAGGGCGAGCACGACGGCCGAGGTCGTGACGTCGTCGGGCGCCGACGCGGTCCACCCGACCCACCCCCGCAGGACGTCCTCCACGTGCTCGGCGGCGAACGTGAGCGCGCCCGCGTACAGGGTCCGCAGGGGCGCGAGCTCGACGTCGACGCGCGTCACGATCCCGAACCCGCCCTTGCCGCCGCGCAGCGCCCAGAACAGGTCCGGCTCGGACCCGGCGTTCGCCTCGACGACCGAGCCGTCGGCGAGCACGACCCGGAAGCCGCGCACCCAGTCCGCCGTCAGGCCGTGGCTGCGGACGAGCGGACCGAACCCGCCGCCCAGCGTGTACCCGACGACGCCGACGCCCGTCGACGAGCCCGTGACCGGCGCGAGCCCGTGCTCGCCAGCCGCCTCGACGACCGTCTTCCAGCGGGTGCCGGCGGAGATCCGCGCGATCCGCGTCCCCGGGTCGATCTCGACGCCCGCGAGGTCGCTCGTGCCGAGCACGAGCCCGTCGGACACGTCCGACGCCGCGCCGTGGCCCGTCGCGTGGGCCCGCACGCGCAGGCCCCGGGCCGCGGCGAACCGGACGGCCTCGGCGACGTCGGCCTCGGTCGCCGCGAGCACCGCGACGTCCGGGTCGTGCGTGACGAGCGTGCTGTGCGGGGCGACGGCCTCGCCCGCTGTCGGGCCGCCGTCGGGCAGGTCGTCGCGCGCGAGGACGCGACCGGTGACGCGGTCGCGCAGCGCGGCGACGTCGGTGCTCGAGATCGTGGTGGGCGAGGTGGTCATGGTGCAGGTTCCCTTCGTCGCGAAGCGCGTCCGGACGTCCGGTGCGGTCACCGACATGACGACGCGCGGGCGTGGTGTGTGACACGAGCCCCGGGGAGTAGGGAGGGGCGTGGCGCGGGTTCGTGCCACACCTCGACGACGCGACCCGCGCCGACCGTGCGGTCGGACGCCGACCGCCGTCAGCCGCGGAGCGCGTCCAGGACCCGCTGGACCGAGGAGCCGAGGTTCCAGCGCTCGGCGAGGTCGGCGAGCGCGTCGGGGTCGGCCGGGCCGGCCGGCAGCGCGTCGCGGACCTCCCCGACCGGGGCGTCGCGTGCCACCCGCACGACGAGCGGCGCGACCTCGAGGTAGCCGGCCGCCTCGGTGAGCCGACGCCGCTGCGTCGCGGTGAGGCCGGGGTCGCCCTCGTCGCGCGCCGCGAGCACGCGGGCGAGGCTCCCGTACCGCGCGAGGAGCGCGGCCGCCGTCTTCTCCCCGATGCCCGGGACGCCCGGCAGGCCGTCGCTCGGGTCGCCCCGCAGGACCGCCATGTCCGCGTACGCGGCCCCCGAGGGCACGCCGTACCGCTCGGCGAGGCGCGCCTGGTCGACGACGTCGAGGTTCTTCACGCCCTTGGTCGGGTAGAGCACGCGCACGCCCGCCGCGTCGTCGACGAGCTGGAACAGGTCACGGTCGCCCGTGACGACCTCGACCGCGGCGCGCCCGGACGGGTCCGGCCCCTGGCCGGCCGCCGCGCGCCGCGCGACCTCACGTGCCGTGAGCGTGCCGATGACGTCGTCGGCCTCGTAGCCCGCGGCCCCGACGCGCGTGATGCCGAGCGCGGCGAGCACGTCGACGATCACGGGCACCTGCGCGACGAGCTTCTCCGGGACCTCCTCGACGCCCGTCGAGCCCGGGACCTTCTCGGCGACGCGGTGCTCCTTGTACGACGGGATCGCCTCGACGCGGAACGCCGGCCGCCAGTCGACGTCCCAGCACGCGACGAGGCGCGTGGGCCGCCGGTCGGCGACGAGCGTCGCGATCATGTCGAGCAGGCCGCGCACCGCGTTGACCGGCGTGCCGTCGGGGGCCCGGATCGAGTCCGGCACCCCGAAGAACGCGCGGAAGTACAGGCTCGCGGTGTCGAGGAGCATGAGCTCCCCGCCCGTCGGGCCGAGGTTGCCGGAGCGGGCGCCGTCGTCCGTGCTCTGCGTCATGGCGCCATCCTGCCGCACGGCCCTGACACGGGCAGGTGCGCGGCCGCGGGGGCGGCGGCGAGATCGGCAGCCCCCTGCTGGATCGGCGGTCCAGACCGCCGAGTCCGACCGGGGGTGCCGATCTCGCGCGCTACATCAGCAGGTCAGCGCGTCGTACGGCGCGACGACCCGGGTGCCGTCCACGACGACGGCAGCCTCGCCCGCGTCGACGTGCGCCGACCGCGTGCTGAACGACTGGTACGCCGCACGCCCGGGCGCGACGCCCGCGACCTCGCGCGTCCCGAACGGCGTCTCGAGCACGACGTCGAGCGGGGCGTCCCCGTCGTTGTCGGCACGGACGGTGACGTACGCGGTGCCGGCGAGGCACCGGGTCGTCGCGGTCGCGGTGACCGGGACCTCCCGCACCGGCACGCCGCCCACGCTGATCTCCGCGGCGCCGCCGAACTCGTTCCCCGCGATCGAGCTCAGGCCCACGAGCCGCAGGTACCGGCCCGTGCCCGTGAGGTCGACGGTCTGGGGCGCGAGCGTCGCGGTGAACGACCCGGTCGCCACGGGCTCGCCCCACTCGACGCCGTCGGCCGAGACGTAGACCTCGTACGCGGCGATGCGGCCGTTCGCCGAGTTCTGGCGGGTCGTGTACTGCAGGCCCGTCACGTCGTACTGCGCCCCGAGGTCGAGCGTGATGTGGTGCGGGTAGGGCGCCGACCCGTTGGCCCACCTCGTGTGCCAGAACGTGTTCGGGTCCCCGTCGATCGCGTTCGTCGCCGGCGCCTGCTCGCCCACGGTCTCCTCGCTGGACACGTCGTGGACGGACAGCAGCGACCGGTCGATCGGGTTCGCGAGCGGCCGCAGGTCGGACTCGACGTCGAGCGTGGTCGAGACCTCGCGCTCGCCCTGGCGCGCCGTGAACACGCGCTCGCCCGCGTACGTCGCCGCCGGGACGGGGACGTACCCGGTGAAGGTGCCGTCCGCGAGCGCGCGAACGGTGAACCGCACCGCGCCGTCGACGAGCACCTCGACGTGGCCGGGCTCGAACCCGGTGAGGGCGAACGGCTCCCAGCGGCCCGCGGCGACGCTCCCCCGTCGCCGAGCGACAGGGTCGGGTCGCCGGGCTCGACCGTCGTGTCCGGCGGGAGCGGGTGCGCCGGGTCGGCGTCGACGGTCACGGGGCCGCGCTCGCCGCGCGACGTGACGAGCTCGCACGCGTCGTCCGCGTCGAACGCCGCCGTGACGGTCGCGGTGTACACGCCCGAGGGGTGCAGCGCGTCGCGCGGCGCGTCGGTCGTGAACGTCACCGGCAGGGTGCGCGCCGGGCAGACGAGCTCCGCGGTGAGCGGCTCGGTGAGCGCGCTGCGGGACGCGGGGTCGCCGTCGTCCGCGGTGAGGTCGGGCTCGATCCGGGCGCCCTCGGCGGCGAGCTTGGTGCCCGGCGCGGCGACGTAGCCGACCGGCCAGGCCGCCGTCGCGCCCGTGCGGGCGTCGAGGTCGGCGGACGCGCTCGTCGCGGCCCACGTGGTGCGGGGCGACTCGTAGTAGCCGCGCCCCTGGACCGTGAGGTGCGCGCCGTAGTCGCCGAGGCGCTGCATGAACGAGTCGACGTCCTTGTCCTCGCGTGCCGTCCACCCCGTCTCGAGGACGGACGCCGCGCGCGGCAGGAGGAGGTACTCGAGCTGGTCGCCGCCGCGGACGGTCTCCGACCACAGCGGCGCCTCGACGCCGAGGACGGACTCCTCGTCGATGCCGCCCGGCACCGTCGTCGTCGGCTCCCAGTCGTAGTACCGGTCGGCGTCGCACGTGCCGCCGCACGCCCAGCTCAGGCCGATCGGCGTCGCGGACGTGTACTTCTGGTTGCGCGACGCGTGCCGCGGCGCGACCGTTGCGGCATGATCCGGTTCCTGCTGAGCTTCGCGATCAACGTGGTCCTCGCCGCCGTGGGCCTCCTCGTGGCGTCGAGCCTCTTCGACGGCGTCACCGTGCACGCCTCCGGCTTCGTGGTCGCCGTCCTGGTGTTCGCGGTGGCCCAGGCGGTCCTCGCGCCCTTCGTCTTCAACATGGCGCGCAAGTACGCGTCCGCGATCCTCGGCGGGATCGGCCTCGTGTCGACGTTCCTCGCGCTGTGGGTCGCGACGCTCGTCGGCGACTCGCTCGAGATCCAGGGTGCCGGGACGTGGATCGGTGCGACCGTCGTCGTCTGGGTGATCGGCGCCCTGGGCGGCTGGTTCCTCGGGTGGCTCGTCCTCAAGCGCTGGTGGGACCGACGTCAGGAGCAGCGCGCGATCCGCCAGGCGACGGCGAAGGGCTGACCGGGGCGCGACCACGGCGCTCGCCGCGGTGGCGCAGGAGCGCGTCGACGCGCTCGACGCAGTCCGGCCCGCTCATGGCCTCGGCCACGACGAGCCGCGCGAGCTCGCGCAGCGGGACGTTGCGGTCGTTCGAGGCCTGCGTGAGCCGCGCGAACGCCTCCTCGGGGTGCACGCCGTACGCGACGGCGAGGACGCCCTTGGCCTGCTCGATCGTGCCGCGCGTCGCCGCGGCCGCGGCGATGTCCCGGCGCGCGCGCTCGTGCGCGTGCTCGGCCACGGCGCGCGTGACGTCCACGAAGCAGCCGACGACCGCGACGACCGCGCCCGTCGCGGAGTCCCGGCGCCCCGTGCCGGCCATGACGAGGACGCGCTCGGCGCCCCGCGCGTCGACGACCCGGTGCACGCTCGAGAACGGCGCGCCCGTGGTCCGTGCCCGCTCGAGGGCCCGGCGCACGCGGTCGCGGTCGTCGGGGTGCTCGTGCGCGTGGACGAGGGCCGTCGTGGGCACGACCTCGCCGGGCGCGAAGCCGTGGAGGCGGTAGGTCTCGGGCGACCACCACCAGGTGCCGGCCGGGAGGTCGAGGCGGAACTCGCCGACCTGCGGGTGCGCACCCTGGGCGAGCAGCTGCTCGGTCGTGGGGTCGTCGATGGACATGGTGCTCTCCACATCGTCGTGCGTGGCGAGCCAGGTCCAGACTCGGGGTGCCGAGCCTACCCGCGAAACCCGGGAGACCGGGCCACGCGGTCCGGTGGCGGTGCGTCCGGCGCCGCCATAGCGTCGAACCGCTCGCGCGTCGGGCGGGCCTGACCGGAACGAACCGTGGAGAGAGGCTGACCGTGGCAACGCTGACCGTGTGGAAGTTCGACACCCCCGAGGGAGCGCAACGCGCCGAGGACGCGCTGCTCGCGCTCCAGAAGCAGGAGCTCGTCCAGGTCCAGGACGCGGCCGTCGTGTCCTGGGAGGAGGGCCGCAAGAAGCCGCGGACGCGCCAGGGCACCAGCACGACGGCGGTCGGGGCGCTGGGTGGGACGTTCTGGGGCCTGCTGTTCGGCCTGCTGTTCTTCGTCCCGCTGCTCGGCGCGGCGATCGGTGCCGCGTCCGGCGCGATCGCGGGGGCGCTGACCGACGTGGGGATCGACGACGACTTCATCGACTCGGTGCGCAGCAAGGTCACGCCGGGCACGTCGGCGCTGTTCGTGCTCACGTCGGGCGCCGTGGTCGACCGCGTGCACGACGCGCTGCAGGGGCAGGGCATCCACGGCGAGCTCCTCCAGACGAACCTCTCCGCCGAGGAGGAGGCGAAGCTGCGCGCGGCGTTCGACGAGAACGCCTGAGCCGTCCGCCCGGCGACGCGGTCGGTCCTACTCGACCCCGTCCTCGTGCCGCCGCTCGACCTCCTCGGCCGCCTCGCGCGCCGCCCGTCGGTTGGCACGACGGCGGCGCGAGGCGCGGTCCGAGGGCTCCGCCTCCGCGTCGCCGGGCGAGCCCCCGTCCCGCGGCGCCCCGTACCGCGGCCCGCGGCCCGGGTCGTGGAGCATGTGGGACTCGATGAGCTCGTGCCGCTGGAGGTAGGTGTTCGCGACGGCCTGGATCGTCGCGGCGACGGGCAGGGCGAGGAACGCGCCGAGCGCCCCGAAGACGGCGCCGAAGGCGAGCACGACGACGAAGCTCACCGCAGGGTTCATCTCGAGCGCGCGCGCCGAGACCTTGGGGGAGAAGTACAGGTTCTCGAGCTGCTGGTACCCGATGATGAACCCCAGCACGCCGAGCGCCTGCGGGAGCCCTTGGGACGTGAGCGCGACCGCGACGGGCAGCGCGCCGCCGAGGTAGGTGCCGATCGTCGGGACGAACTGCGACACGACGCCCGTGAACACCGCGAGCGGCAGGGCGTAGGGGGTCTGGAGGATCGCGAGGAACACGAAGGTGAAGACGCTCGACAGCGCGGCGAGCACGATGCGCGAGGTGATGAAGTCGGACACCTTGACCTGCGTGATCTCCCAGAGCCGCAGGACCTCCTCCTGGCGGTTCGGCGTGAGCCAGCGGCACACGGCAGCGCGGAACGCCGGCCCGGCGGCGAGGAGGTAGTAGGTGACGAGCAGGATCGTCAGGCTCGCGAAGATGCCGCCGAGGATCGTCGTGCCGACGAGCAGGGCGCCCGACGCCACGTCCTCCCCGAACTGGTCGAACGCCTGCCGCAGCAGGTCGTCGGAGTCCGGGATGACCACGTCGAACCGCTCCGCGACGGACACCTGGACGCTCGCGTAGAGGTCCGGGAGCGTCTGCACGAGCTGGACGAGCTGCTGGACGAAGAGGTTGCCGAAGAGCGCGAGCACGACGAGCGCGACGACGATCGAGCCCAGGAGCGCCACGGCCGCCGCCGCTCCGCGCCGCCAGCCGTGGCGCACGAGCCACACGACGACCGGCTCCAGGGCGAGCGCGAGGAAGAACGCGATGAGGATGTTGACGCCCAGTCCCTGCAGCGCGCGCATCGCGTCCCACGCGAAGAGACCGACGAACACGGCGACCACGGCCATGGCGAGGGCCCGCGGCACCCACCGCGGCGGTCTCCGCGAGTCGTGCTGGACCGGGCGCGTGCCGCTGTCCGGCACCCCCGACCAGGGGTCGTCCGCGCGGGTCGGCGTCGTCATGGCACGAACCTAGCGGCGGGCTCGGGGCCGCCCCGGACCGGCACGCCGGACCCTTCCGGATGCCGAACCGTGCCGCCGGTGCCACGATCGACGCGCACCCTCGTCCGGTCGTCGCCGACGGTTTCTCAGGAGGACTCGCATGGCACGCTCGTCGCAGGTCACGGCATGGGTCGGCTGGGTCTGGTTCGCGGGGATCGTCCTCGTCACCATCGGGTTCTTCAACGCGATCAGCGGGCTCGTCGCGGTCTTCTCCCCGAAGAGCCTCGTGGGCGTGAGCGACGCGGGGATCGTCGTCCTCGACGTCTCGACCTGGGGCTGGATCCACCTCCTCATCGGCGTCCTGCTCGTGCTCACGGGCTTCGCGCTCCTCGCGGGCAAGGGATGGGCGCGGATGGTCGCGATCGTCCTCGTCGTCCTCAACGCGATCGCCCAGTTCACGACGCTCCAGGTCACGCCGTGGTGGTCGCTCGTCACGATCGTGCTCGACGTCTTCGTCCTCTGGGCGCTCGTCGTGCACGGCGACGAGGCCGAGCGCGCGGCCCGCGAGGTCTGACGCCCGCAGCACCGAGGGCACCCGGGCCCGACCAGGGCCCGGCCCGCCGGCAGACAGGAGCAGCGCATGGCAGGATCCACGTTCGGCCCCGTCGAGATCGTCGCGGTCGCCTTCCCGTCCGACCGGGTCCCCGTCGACGTGCGCGCCGCCGTCCTCGACGTCCTGGTCGAGGGCACGGTCACGCTGCTCGACCTCGTCGTCGTGCGGCAGTCCGAGTCCGGGGACGTCGAGATCCTCGAGGTGTCCGACCTCGGCGACGTCGTGGAGCTGACCGACGTCGAGCTCCCGGGCGCCGGCCTGGCGGGGCAGGAGGACCTCGAGCACGTCGCCGGGGTGCTCGCACCCGGGACGACGGCGCTCGTGCTCGTCGTCGAGCACACGTGGGCGCGCGGCGTGGTGGCCGCGACGCGCGCGGCCGACGGGATCGTCGTGCTCAGCGAGCGCATCCCGGCCGAGGTCGTCAACGAGGTCGCGGACCTCGCCCTCGCCGAGGGCTGACGGCCCGTCGCACACCAGCACCGGTGCCCCGCACGACCGCGGGCGCCGACCAGACCCTCAGGAGGAACCATGCCCATCCGTCGCATCGGGCGCCCGGGCCTCATCGGCACCGCAGCCCGTACCGCGGTGATCGCCGGGACCGCCCAGGCGACCGCCGGGGCGGTCTCGCGCCGGCAGAACGCCAAGGCGCAGCAGTCGTGGGACGCCCAGCAGGCGCAGGCCGCGCAGGAGCAGGCACGCATCGAGGCGGCCGCCCAGCAGGCCGCCGCCCAGCAGGCGGCCGCGGCACCGGCCGCGCCCGCCGCCCAGGAGGACCTGCTCGGCCAGCTCGAGCGCCTCGGCCAGCTCCACGCCTCCGGCGTGCTCACCGACGCCGAGTTCGCGGCCGCCAAGGCCAAGCTGCTCGGCTGAGCGGGGAGGAGAGCGCGATGGCCACGTTCACCGTCTGGAGGTTCGACTCGCCCGAGGGCGCGGACACCGCGTCCCGGATCCTGCACGACGCCGCGTCGGAGCACGCGGTGCGGATCATCGACACCGCGGTCGTGTCGTGGCCCGAGGGTGCGGCCAAGCCGACGACGCGCCACGGGCACCAGGACGAGTGGCGCGGCACCGGCTGGGGCGCGTTCTGGGGCCTGCTGCTCGGGTCGCTGTTCTTCGCGCCCGTGCTCGGGGCCGCCGCCGGCGCCGCGATCGGCGCGTCGAGCAAGGCGATGGCCGCCGTCGGGATCGACAAGGACCAGCTCGACCGGATCCGCGAGGGCGTCACGCCGGGCACGTCCGCGCTGTTCGTCGTCACGGAGGACGGCGACCTCGACCGCGTGGGCGAGCGGTTCCACGGCGTGCACGGGACCCTCGTCGCGACCAACCTCACCGAGGCCGAGCGCAGCGCGCTCCTCGAGACCTTCGGCTGACGAGACCTCCGGGTGCCGCGGCCCCCGGAGGCTCAGTCGTCGAGGCGCGGGGGGAGCCCGAAGAGCGGGAACCAGGACGCCGTGTCGAGGAAGGCGTTGATCGCCGTGACACGGCCGTCCTCGGTCTCGATCACCTGCAGCGCCCACGGCTCGTGCCCGCCGCCGGCGGCGGGGCGGTACTGACCGAACCCGAACGTGCCGTTGACCGCGACGGGGATCATGCGCGAGCCCGCGCACTCGTGGCCCGGTCCCGTCATCCACGCGACGATGTCGTCCGTCCCGCGCATCCACAGCGGGTACGGCGGCATGGACAGCGTGGCGTCCTCGTGGAGGATCGCGACGAGCGCATCCATGTCGTACCGCTCGAACGCGTCGAGGTAGCGCTCGAGCAGCGCCTTCTCCTCGTCGCCGAGGCCCTCGTTCGACGCGACCGGCGCGGGCTCGGCGTCGGACCCGAGGCCCGAGCTGTCCCAGTGCGCGCGCGCCGCGAGGGTGGCGCGCGCCCGCTGGAGCGCGCTGTTCACCGACGCGACCGACGTGTCGAGGAGCTCCGCGACCTCGCTCGCCTGCCAGCGCAGCACCTCGCGCAGCAGGAGCACCGCGCGCTGGCGGGGCGGCAGGAACTGCAGCGCGGCGACGAACGCGAGGCGGATGCTCTCGCGGCCCACGGCGACCTGCGCCGGGTCGCCGTCGTGCGGCAGCACCCGGTCGTCCGGGACGGGCTCGACCCACGTCTCCTCGGGCAGCACCTGGCCCAGGTTCTCGGCCTCCGGCGCCTGCGGACCGCCCAGCCCCATCGGCCGCTCACGCCGCTTGCGCGCGCCGAGCGCGTCGAAGCACACGTTCGTCGCGATGCGGTACAGCCACGACCGCAGCGACGACCGGCCCTCGAAGCGGTCGTACGAGCGCCACGCGCGCAGGAACGTCTCCTGCGTGGCGTCGTCCGCCTCGAACGCGGAGCCGAGCATCCGGTAGCAGTAGCCCGTGATCTCGCGACGGAAGCCGTCGAGGACCGCGTCGAGGTCGGCGCGGTCGGGCAGGGGAGCGGGGCCGGTCGCGGTGGCGTCCGCGCGCACGCTCGGGGGGCTGGCGAGGTCGGTCATGGTGCTGCCTCTCAGGACTCGATGGTGTCGACGTTCGCGAGGGGTCACGGGATCGCACGGGCCCAGGGGGAGTGGCCCACCTCACACACGCTACCTCCGGCCTCCGACACAGCACAGGGGCGGCCGCGCGAGGCCGGGCGCGCGGGCCGGGAGGCGCGCTCAGTCGGCGAGGTCGAGCTCGAACCACACGGTCTTGCGGAAGCCCTGCGGGTCCTCGCCGTCGGCGTCCAGGTCGACGCCCCAGCGCGCGGCGCAGCGCTCCAGGAACTGCACGCCCCGACCCCCGGTCTCGTGCGGCCGCGGGGACCGCAGCACGGGGAGCGCCGTCGAGCCGTCGCGCACGCCGACGCGCAGGAGGCGGTGCGCGACCTCGACCTGCACCTCGACGGGTGCGGTGCCGTGCTGCACCGCGTTCGTCAGCACCTCGCTCGTGAGCAGCATCGCGATGCGGCGCACGGCCGGCGCGACGTCGCAGCTCTCGAGGAGGTCGTCGACCCACCGCCGTGAGGGGCCGATCGCCGTCGACGCGTGCTCGACCGCGCGGGCGAGGACGGCCGGGCGCCCAGGACCCGGCGGCCGCGGGGCCGTGTGGCGCACGCGCAGCGCGAGGACGGCCACGTCGTCGCGCTGGCCCGACACGAGCCGGCGCACGAGCGCGTCGGGGAGCGCGGACGTCGCCGTGCTCGACAGCTCGGCCAGCGCCTCGCGGAGCCCGGCGAGCCGGTCCGCGTACGGGCTGCCCCGGCGCTCGACGAGCCCGTCGGTGTACAGGAGCAGCGTGTCGCCGTGCGCGAGGCGCGCGCGGTGGTCGTGGCGCGGCGTGCTCGGGAGCACGCCGAGCATGAGGTCGGGCGGCGCGTCGAGCGTGTCGATGGTGCCGTCCGCGCGCAGGACGAGCGGCGACGGGTGACCCGCGTTCGACCACGTGACGTCGAACCCGCGCGGCGTGCGGTCCAGCCGCACGACGACGGCCGTCGCGGTCGAGTGCAGCGCGAGCCCCCGGTTGGCGCGGTCGAGGAGACGCAGCAGGACGGCGGGCGGCTCGTCCTGGCACCACGCGAACGTCCGCAGCATCGAGCGGAGCTGGCCCATCTGCGCGGCCGCGCCCATGTCGTGGCCGGTGACGTCGCCGATCATGAGGACGCACGCGTCGTCGTCGAGCACGACCGCGTCGTACCAGTCGCCACCGACCTGGTCCGTACGCGTCGCGGACGCGTACGTCGCGGCGAGCTCGGCGGTGCGGACCGAGGGGAGCTCCGTGAGCATCGCGGCCTGGAGCGTCGCCGCGACCCGGTGCCGCTCCTCCAGGAGCCGGACGCGGTCGAGCGCGTGCGCGACGTACGACGCGATGGCCGTCTCCGTCTTCACGGCGTCCTCGTCGAACTCGCGCGCCGTGTCCCACGCGAGCGCGACGACGCCGACGAGCCGGTCCTCCGCGAGCACCGGGAGGAACGAGCGGGCCTGGACCTCGTGGTTCACGATGAGCGCGGCGGCGTCGGGCAGGCGCTCCGCGTACTGCGCGTGGTCGCGGAAGAACAGGGGCTCGCGGGTCCGCGCCGCGATGGCGCTCGCGCGGTCGGCGTCCAGGCGCATGCGGCGGAAGGACGCGGGGATGCCGGGCTCGAGGTGGTCGAGCGTCGTGTACTCGAGCCGGGTGCCGCTCGCGTCGAGCGTGGCGAGCCCGGCGTACCGCGCGCCGATCACGGCACCCACGGCCGCGAGCCGCTCGGCGACGTCGCGCACCGACGTCGCGGCGGCGAACGACTCCGAGAGCTCCAGCAGGAGGCGCGACCGGCGGTTGGCCGCGAGCGCGACGCGCTGCATGCGGCGGGCCCGAGCGCGGGCGAGGCGGAGCCGGAGCTCCGACGTGCACGCGGCGGCCAGGTCGGCGAGCGTCGCGAGGTCCTCGTCCGACCACGGGCGGGGCTCGCCGTCGAACGCGCACAGGGAGCCGACGGCGTGACCGTGCGGGTCGAAGATCGGGAACCCGGCGTAGGAGACGACGCCCACGTCGTCGACCGCGCGCAGGGACGCGAGGTGCGGCTCCGCGCGGGCGTCCGCCACGACGAGCGGGCGCGCGTCGCTCGTCACGAACTGGCAGAACGTGTGGGTGAGGGGCGTGCGGCGCTCCGACTGGTACGGCTCGGGGAGGCCCTGGGCGCCGGGGAGCACTGCCTCCTCGTCGAGGACGAGCGTGACCAGCGCCGACGACACCCCGAGCTGGCGGCGCACGAGCCGGGCGAAGCGGTCGAACGACTCGTCGGCCGTCGCCTCGGCGAGGCCCGCCTGCGCGAGCTCGCTCATCGCCTGGGCGTCGGTCATGATCCAGTATCACCAGGACGAGGCCGGTCAAACAGTGCAAGCGGCCCCTTCCGGGTACCCCGGCGGGTGAAATCGGGACGGACGGAACGTCGGGCGGGGGACGTGCGTGCCACTGCTCGTGAGACGAGACCACGACCGCGGGTCCGCCGCAGGCGGCGCGGGTCCGGTCAGGCGCCGCCGCGCGACCTGAGGTCGCCGAGCGCGTGCTCGGCGCCGTGCGCGTCGAGGTAGGTGCCACCGCGGACCGCGGGGACGAGCGTGCCGCCAGGCCCCGCCGTGAAGCGGTGGACGAGCGGGTGCCCGGTCGGCACGTCGAGGTCCTGGACCTCCTCGGGCGTGAGGTCGTCGACGAGCACGGACAGCGCGCGCAGCGAGTTGCCGTGCCCGACGACGAGCACCGCCTCGCCGTGCGCGACCCGCGCACGGGTGGCCGCCCAGAAGGGACGCAGGCGCTCGACGACGTCCGCGAGCGACTCGGCGTCCGGGCGCAGCGCGGCGCGCGCGTCGTCGGGCAGGCGCAGGAGGGTGTCGTCGACCAGCGCGCGTGCGGGGTCGTCGTCGGCGAGCGGCGGCGGCCGGTGCAGGTACGAGCGGCGGTAGCGCCAGTACGCGGCCTCGCCGTAGTCGCGGCGGACGACGTCGCGCGGCTTGTCGGTGAACGCGCCGTAGTGCCGCTCGACGAGGCGCCACTCGACCGCGAGCGGCGGCGGTCCGGGCAGCGCGTCGGCGACGATCGCGGCCGTCGTCGACGCGCGCACGAGCGGGGACGTCACGACGCGCCGGGGCGCGAGGGCCGGCTCGCGCGCGACCGCGTCGGCGAGGAGCCGTGCGGCGCGGCCGGCCTCGGCGACCCCAACGTCCGAGAGCGGGACGTCGAGCAGGCCGGTGAAGCGGTCGTCCGCGTTGAACGTGCTCTGCCCGTGCCGGACGAGCACGAGCGCGCCCGGCCCGCCGTCCCGACCGCCGGAGGGTCCCCGGGGCGCGCCCGGCGAGGGCTCCGACGGCGCCACGCGTCAGACCTCGAGGAGCCCGCGCTGGTGCGCGAGCGACACGGCCTCGGCGCGCCCGGACGCGCCGAGCTTGGCGAGGACGTTCGACACGTGCACGCTCACGGTCTTCGCGGAGATGAACAGGCGCTCGCCGATCTGGCGGTTGGTCAGGCCCTGGGCCACGAGCAGCAGGACCTCCTCCTCGCGCTCGGTGAGGACCGCCGTCGTGGACCGCCGGACGCCCGGCAGGTCGAGGCGCCCGCGCCGACCGAGCGCGCGCACGGCCTCGGCGAGCGGCGCCGCGCCCATGGCCTCGGCCTCCTCGAGCGCCTGGCCCGCCTCGATCTCGGCCGCGTTGCGGTCGCCCGCGCCGAGCAGCGCCTGGGCCCACCGGAAGCGCGAGCGCGCGACCTCGTAGCGGTAGCCGTAGTCGAAGAGACGCGTCGTCTCCTCCCACAGGGCCGGGTCGCCGTCGCCGGTGAGCCGCGAGTGCTCGGCGGCGGCGCGCGCGAGCCACGCGCGCCCCTCGGGCCCGAGCCGGCCGCCGCGCGGGCGGCCGCGCTCCGCGGTCGTGCGGGCGGCGTCGAGCAGCTCGGCGCCGCGCGCGACGAGCTCGGCGACCGCGGCCGACCCCGAGGCACCCTGCAGGCGGGCCGCGTCCGCGGCGTCGGCGAGCGCGGCCAGCGCGAGCGCGGAGATCCAGATGCGGCCGAGGAAGTAGTCGCTCCACGTGCGGCCCAGGTGGTCCACGAGCTCGACGGCGAGCGCGACGGCCTCCTCGTGCCGGCCGGACCACGTCAGCGCGTCGATCGAGCACCCGCCCGAGATGAGCGCGATCTGCCCGTCCCGGAACCAGTCGCGGCGCAGGGCCGTGCCGCGCGCGAGCGCGTCGGCGTCGCCGCGTGCGACGGCCGCGTAGAGCTGCACGCACGACAGCTGCGGTGCGGACCCCTCCGGCATGGTCTCGCCCGTGGTGTCCGTGGGAGTGAGGTCGCCGAGCACGTAGCGCACGAGGTCGCGGAAGAGGCGCAGCTCGACGCCGTACGCGCTCCACCCGAGCCCCGTCGCCCGCGCCCGGTCGAGGCCGTCGTACGTGACCTGGAGCGCCTCGTCGATGCGACCGGCGTAGTACCGGTTGGCCGCGATGTTGTACCAGCAGCGCAGCTCGGTGAGGATGTCGCCCGCCTCGACGGCGCGCTCGCGCGCCTGGGCGAGCAGGACGGCGGCGCGGTCGTCGTCGGCGACCTCGAGGATCGCCATCGTCGTCAGCACGTCGGCCTCGACGTCCGGGGCGTCGAGGCGGTGCGCGACGTCGATCGCCTCGGTCGCGACCTCGGCGGCGAGCTCGTCGAGGTCCGCGTTCATCGCGGCGCGCGCCCGCATCGCGAGGGTCCACGCGCGGTCCAGCGACGGCGGCTCGACCGGCAGGACGGCGAGCGCGGCCTCGGTGTGCGCGAGGGTCTCCTCGACCTCCTCCGTGCCGAGCAGGTAGCGGGACAGCACGTGGCGCAGCGACGCCTGGCGCAGCGGGTCGTCCGCGGTGCCCTCGACGACGCGGCGCGCGAGCGCGACGGCGCGGTCCGGCTCGCCCGCGCGGCTCGCCGCCCCGGCCGCGGCGAGCGCGACGGTGACGCGGTCCTCGCCGAGCAGGGTCTCGGCGTCGGGCACGGCCTGCCACAGCGCGAGGACCTGCTCGAGGTGGCGCAGCTCCTCCGCGGGCGCGAGCACGCGCGCGGCCTTGCGGGCGGCGGCGCGCGACGCCGTGAGCGCGGCCGGGAGGTCGTGGGCCGCGAGCGCGTGGTGCGCGCGCAGCGCGGGGGAGCCGAGCGCCGGGTCGGCGGTGAGCGCCTCGAGGTACGCGCGGTGCACGCCGACGCGCTCGCCCGGCAGCAGGTCGGACGCGACTGCCTCGGCGAGCAGCGCGTGCCGGAACACGACGACGTCGCGCGCGCCGTCGCCCTCGACGGCGAGGACGTGGTGCGCGATCGCCTCGCGCAGCGCCGCGTCGAACGACCGCCCGGACGGCCCGCCCACGTCGGCGGGCGAGGCCCCGGCCGCCGCGGCGTCGTGCGCGAGCGCGGCGCGCAGGAGCGGCTCGCTCACCTGCCGACCGGACACGGACGCGACGCGCACGAGGTGCTGCACCGCGGGGTCGAGCACCTCGAGGCGCGCGCGCAGGACGTCCGCGAGCGACCAGGGCAGCTCGTCGCCGAGGCCGGACTCGACGAGCTCCTCGGCGAAGTACGCGTTGCCCTCCGAGCGCGTCCGGACGGACTCGAACGCGTCCCTCGGCAGCGGCGCGCCCGCGAGCGCGGTGGTGAACTCGCGCAGCTCGGCCTCGGTGAACGGCGCGAGCTGCACGTGCTCGACGCGCGGGTGGCGCAGCAGCTCGGCGAGCACGGGCCGCAGCGGGTGACGGCGGTGCAGGTCGTCCGCGCGGTAGCTCGCGACGACGAGCACGTGCTCGGCACGCAGGCGCGCGACGACGAAGCGCAGCACGTCGCGGCTCGACGGGTCCGCCCAGTGCAGGTCCTCGACGACGAGGACGAGCGGGGACTCGGGGGTGCCGGACGCGGCGAGCGCCGCGGCGACGCTCTCGAAGAGCTGGAGCCGCTCGCCCTGGCTCTGCTCGTCGTCCGCGGGGGCGCCCGCGTCGAGCAGGCGCGCGAGGGCAGGACGTGCCGCGACCGTCTCGTCGACGGCAGGGTGCTGGGCGCGCAGCGTCGTGAGCGCCTCGGAGAACGGGAGGTAGGGGAGGCCGACCTCGCCGAGGTCGACGCAGTGGCTCCACACGACGGTCGCACCCGCCTCGGCGGCGAGCTCCGCCGCCCGGGTGAGGAGCCGGGTCTTGCCGACGCCCGCGTCGGCGCCCACGAGCACGACGCCCGGCTCGCCGCGGCGCGCGCGCTCGACCGCCGCCGCGAGCACGTCGAGCTCGGCGGCGCGAGCCACGAAGGGCGCGCGCGAGGAGGGTCGGGGCACGCCCCCCATCCTCGCAGCGGGGACCGACACGTGACCACCGGATAGACGCCCGGACGCGACGACGCCGTCGACGAGGGTCTCGTCGACGGCGTCGGGCGGCGCGGTCATCGTGCTGCGCGGTCGTGGCGCTGGCGGCGCCCGCGCCACCAGTGCAGCAGCGTGGGCTCGTCGTGCCGGAAGTCCTCGCGCAGGCGCTGCGCGCGGTAGGTGAGATCCGCCTCGAAGGTCGGATCGAGCTGAGCGCTCATGGTGGTGTCCCCCGTTCCTGCAGGCACCCTGCCTGTCCGAGACTCACGTTCGTCCTGAGCCGGCGCGCCCCGCATCGGTCGACCGCGCACGGTTGGCGGGCGGGTGCCTTAGGCGGGAGCCCGTTGTCGGCATGAGGCGTCTGAGGTGGGTGCCCACGCCTGAGGCACCCGCGGTCGTGTCGGACGGTCCGGCTACGGTCCTGGGCCCGAGGAGGCCCGCGACGGGAGCGGGTCCGCACCGAGGAGGAGGTACCGGCGTGACGATGTCGGTCGACGTGGTCACCATCGACACGACGGACGTGGCCGTGCTGTCCGCGTGGTGGGCGGAGCAGACCGGGAGCAGGGTCCGGCCGGGCGCGACGACGTCGTTCGCGATGATCGACGACGCCTCGGGCGTGCGGATCGGGTTCCGGTACGTCGCGGACCCCACGCCGGGCAAGAACCGCGCGCACCTCGACCTCGTGACGGACGACTACGAAGCGGAGTCCGTGCGTCTCCAGGCGGCGGGCGCGACGCTCGTCGGCCGGTACGTCGTCGACCACTACGCGTGGTCGACGTTCACCGACCCCGAGGGCAACGAGTTCTGCCTCTCGGCCCGCCGCGACTGAGCCCCGCGCTCGTCACGCGGTCAGAGCTCGACGGGGTCGCGCGCGATCGGGCACGTCATGCAGTGGCCGCCGCCGCGCCCGCGCCCGAGCTCGGCGCCGACGATCGTCACGACCTCGACGCCGGCCTTGCGCAGCAGCGTGTTGGTGTGGGTGTTGCGGTCGTAGGCGAACACGACGCCCGGCTCGACGGCCACCACGTTGTTGCCGCTGTCCCACTGCTGCCGCTCGCCGGCGTACCAGCCCCCGCCGGGCTCGACGGTGCGCAGCCGCGGCAGCCCGAGGGCGTCGGCGACGACGTCCACGAACGGGGCCGACTCCTCGGTGACCTCGACGCCGCCGTCGTCCGCGGGGCGCAGCGAGAACGTGTGGATGCCGTCGACGATGTCCGGGTAGAGCGTCACGAGGTCGCGGTCGGCGAACGTGAACACCGTGTCGAGGTGCATGGCCGCCCGGAGCTTCGGCATCCCGGCGACCACGACGCGCGTGGCCGCCCCCTCCTCGAACAGCCGCGCCGCGAGCTGCGTGATCGCCTGGCGCGACGTGCGCTCGCTCATGCCGACGAGCACGGCGCCGTTGCCGATCGGCATGACGTCGCCGCCCTCGAGCGTCGCCTGCCCCCACGAGCGCTCCGGGTCGCCCCACCACACGGTGCTGCCCGTGAAGTCCGGGTGGAACTCGTAGACCGCCTTCATCAGCAGCGTCTCGTCGTGCCGTGCGGGCCAGAACAGCGGGTTGAGGGTCACGCCGCCGTAGATCCAGCACGTCGTGTCGCGCGTGTAGATCGTGTTGGGCAGCGGGGGCATGAGGTACTCGTTGACGCCCAGGGACTCGCGCGCGAGCGCGAGGTACCCGGAGCGGAAGTCGGCGGGCAGGTCGCGCGTCGACAGCCCGCCCACGAGGTGCTCGGTGAGGGTCGCGTCGTCGAGGGACTCGAGGAACGCGCGCGTGTCGTCGAGCAGGCCGAGACCGACCTCGTTCGCGACGATCTTGCGGTCGAGCAGCCACTCCTTGGCGCCCGGCACCCGGAGGGTCTCGACGAGCAGGTCGTGGAGCTCCACGACCTCGACCCCGCGGTCGCGCAGCTTGAGCACGAAGTCCTGGTGGTCCCGCTTGGCGTTCTGCACCCACAGGACGTCGTCGAACAGCAGCGCGTCGTTGTTGCTCGGGGTCAGGCGCTCGTGCCCCAGCCCCGGCCGGCACACGAGCACCTTGCGGAGCGTGCCGACCTCCGAGTGGACGCCGTACGTCACCTGCGACATGGATGTCTCCTCCGGGATGGGTGGCTCAGATCTGGACCGCGCCCGTCGCGAGGAGCACGGCTCCGACGACCGCGAAGACGGCGACCCCGACGAACGTCGCGAGCCCCGGCGCGGTGAACAGGCGCGCGCGCTGCTCGCGGCGGGCGGCGACGTACAGCAGCGTGGCGGGAGCGAGCAGCAGGCACGCGAGGAACCAGAACACGTAGCCGGCCGCCCACAGGAGGAACAGCGTGTACACCGTCGAGATCACCGCGACGACGAGCTCGCGGTGGCGGACCCGCGGCGCGACGTCGTCGTAGCCGTCGCGCCGCAGCGCGATCTTCAGCGCGTAGGCGCTCGCGAGCGCGAACGGCGCGAGGGCGAGGGCCGCGGTGAGGTCGAGCGTGAAGTCGAGCGCGTCGTCGACGAACTGCACCGCGAAGAGGATGACGGTGACCATGATCGACGTCCACAGGACCGCGTTCTCCGGGACCCCGCGGTCGTTCGTGCGACCGAGGGCGCTCGGCAGGTCCTTGTCGCTCGCGGCGGCGAACACGACGTCGGCGGCGAGGAGCTGCCACGCGAGGTACGCGCCGAGCACGGACACGATGAGCCCGACGCGGATGAGCGTGCCGCCCCACGGCCCGACCGCCGCCTCGAGCACGCCGCCCACGGACGGCTGGTTGAGGCCGGCGATCTCGGACTGCGGGAGGATGCCGTAGGACAGGATCGAGATGCTCGCGAACAGGGCGAGCACCGAGAGGAACCCGAGCACGGTCGCGCGCCCGACGTCCTTGCGCCGCTTCGCGTAGCGCGAGTAGACGCTCGCGCCCTCGATGCCGAGGAACACGAACACCGTGACGAGCATGGTGCCCTGGACCTGGAGGAACAGCGGCTCGCCGCCCGCGACGTCGTACCCGCCGGTGAGGTTGCCGACGAACACGTCGGCGTCGAGGAAGAAGATCGCGAGCACGAGGAACAGCGCTAGCGGCACGAGCTTGGCGACCGTGACGACCGCGTTGATCGCCGCCGCCTCCTTGACCCCGCGGCGGATGAGGAGGAAGAACCCCCACACGGCGACGGCCGAGATCGCGAAGGCGGGCCACGTGTCGCCCTGCCCGAGCGTGGGCTCCAGCTCCGGGAAGAGCTGGGACAGGGTGGTCATGATGAGCACCCAGTAGAAGGCGTTGCCCGCGCACGCCGACGCCCAGAAGCCGACCGCGGAGAGGAAGCCGGGGTAGACGCCGAAGCCCGCTCGCGCGTAGACGTAGACGCCGTTGTCGAGCTCGGGCTTGCGGACGGCGAGGGTCTGGAAGACGAACGCGAGCGTGAGCATGCCCAGGCCCGCGACCGTCCACGCGATGGTCGCGCCCCAGACGCCGGTCTGCGCGGCGAAGCGCGCGGGGAGCTGGAACACGCCCGCGCCGACCATGGAGCCGACGACCATCGCGGTCAGCGCCGGCAGGGCGAGCTTGGTGACGCGTGCTTCTTCTGCGGTGCCGCTCATCGTGCCCCCAGAAGGCGTCGCGCGGTCGGCTGGGTGCCTCGCGCTGCCCGACGCCGTGCTGGACCACGCCTATCACACGCGGGCGCGGAGCGCAGGAGGAAGCGGTCGCGGACGCGTGGCGTGACCCAGGTCACTCCTCCCGTTGCCAACGACCGTGGCCCGGCGCAGACTGGACGGAGTACCGGACCCGCTGTGGGGGTGACCCTCGTGACCGACACCTACGACATGCTGCCGATGCTGGGCCGTGGCAAGCACCGGAACCCGAAGAAGGGCGCGTGCTTCATGGAGCTCGCGTCCTATCTCGCGGGGGAGCGGTGGAGCGACCATCCGCGGTGCACGCACCCGCTGCTCGCGATGCTCGCGCGCGCCGTGAACGACCTCACGGTCGACCCGGAGCGTCCTAAGCTCGCGCCGCTCATCCCGTCCGTGATCGGGCTGACGAGCGACGACCCGCACTGGGACGTGCGCATCGCGCTGCGCGCCGCGGTGACGGCGCTGCCGATCGCCCCGGCGGACCGCCAGCAGACGCTCGCCGTCGCGATCATCGGCGCCGAGAAGATGCTCGACGCGCTCGACGACCGCCCCGCGGGGACGCTGAGCGCCGAGTCGGCCGACGCGCTCGCGAGCTGCCCGCGCACCGCGCGCTGGGCGCAGCGGTTCTGCGAGGGCGCGAGGCTGCGGCCGAACCGGTTCGTGCGCGACGCCGCGCCGAGCATCATCTCCGCGGCGGTGCAGGGCATCGCCGAGGCGTGCGTGCCGGACCCGGACGAGCGCCTGCGGGCCCTGCTCTCCGCGACGATCGACGACTGCCGCGCGTGGGCCGCGGCCGAGCCCGCACCGGCTCTCGACCCCGAGGCGTGGGCGCCCGTCGTCCGTGCCGCCGGGGCGGCGCGGTGACGACGGAGCGCGCGCCCAGCGTCTACGGCGACGGTCTCGACGACCCGGTGCTGGCGGCCGCCCTCGCGTCGGCCGTCGACGTCGACGTGCCGCCGAGCGGCACGGGTTGCGCCGACTGCGACGAGCTGGGCGGCTGGTGGGTGCACCTGCGCCGCTGCGCGACGTGCGGGCACGTGGCGTGCTGCGACACGTCGCCGGCCCAGCACGCGACCGCGCACTACCGCGCGACCGGGCACCGCGTCATGCGGTCGTTCGAGCCTGGCGAGGACTGGTTCTGGGACTACGGGACGGAGCAGGTGCTGGAGGGCCCGCACCTCGCCGCGCCGCTCTCGCGACCGCCGGAGCAGACGTCGCCGGGCCCTGCGGACCGCGTGCCCGCCGACTGGACGTCGCTCATCCACCGCTGACCGCATGTCCGCGAGCGGCGCCGGACGCGCTCGGCGCACGTCGGCCGCCCGCGTCGCCGTGCTGGTCGGCGTGCTCGGCGGCGCGCTCGCGCCGGGTGCGTGCGACGCGGAGCCCGAGCCGGAGGCCACGGTCGAGGTCGGCGACGCGGTGTTCGTCGTGGAGCTCGCGACGAGCGTCGCGGAGCAGAAGGAGGGCCTCGCCGGGCGCACGGACGTGCCGGCCGGGACGGGCATGCTCTTCCCGTTCCCCGAGCGCGCCGAGCACCAGATGTGGATGGCGGGCATGGAGGTGCCGGTCGACGTCGCGTGGATCGACGGCGACCGCGTGGTCGGCGTCGTGACGCTCGTCCCGTGCACCGAGCACGACCAGACGACGTGCCCGCGGTGGACCGCGCCCGCCCCGGCGACCGCCCTGCTCGAGGTGCCCGCGGGCGCGCTGCGCGATGTCGACCCGGGCGACGAGATCGAGGTGCGCGAGACCGCGTGAGCGGTGTTGTGTGCTGTCACCTGTTGTCTTTTTCTGGTGGAAGTTGTTTGATTCTGGGGAGACGTCGTGCGGTGCGCCAAGGAGGGCGACCGCCGGAGCGCAGGTGCCCGGCTCGCCGCCGCGTCCGAGCAGTCCCTGGATTCACTCGACGAGGAGGAAGCACGGATGCAGTCCATGACAGCGGTAGCACCACCACGGGGCAGACCGGCGAGGATCGTCGCGGCGGCGCTCGCGACCGCGCTCACGGTCCCCCTGGCCGTGGCGACGGCGATCGGGGCGACCGCGTCCCCGTCCGCGACGACCGCGACGCAGGAGGGCGCCGCGCAGGACGTCGCGGCCCAGGACCTCGCGCTCGACAACGGCCTCAAGGGCGAGTACTTCCTGTCCGGCGGCCCCTCCTGGCCGCTCACCGACCTCAAGGCGACCATCCCCGACCAGCGGATTGAGTTCCCCGACCTGGTCCCCACGTTCACCAGCCTCACGGGGCGCGGCGAGCGGACGGCGGCGCGCTGGACCGGCAAGATCACGCCCGACTACAGCGAGGCGTACACGTTCTCCGCGATCGGCGACAACGGCTTCCGGCTGTGGATCGACGACCAGGTCGTCATCGACCACTGGGTCGACGACTGGGACGTCGAGCAGACGTCCGCGCCCGTCGAGCTCGAGGCGGGCCGCGAGTACGCGTTCCGCATGGAGATGTTCCAGAACACCGGCGGGTCGCACCTGCGCCTGCGGTGGCAGAGCCCGTCGCAGGAGCGCGAGATCGTGCCGACCGACGCGTTCACCTACCCGGACGACTTTGTCGTCTTCCCCGCGCAGGCGACGGTCGAGACCGACGGCACGAGCCTCAACGTGACGTTCGACGGCGCCGTGGGCGGCGTCGACGAGAGCCTCGTCGAGCACCTCACGGTGCAGGTCGACCAGCTCACGTGGCCCGTCGCGCAGGTCGCGGCGCAGGGCGACGTCCTCGGCGTCACGCTCGCCGAGCCCGTCGACCGCGCGTCGACCGTGCGCCTCGTCTACGACGGCGAGGGCGACCTGGCCGTGGGCGGCGAGGCGGTCGGCTCGCTCAACCTGCCGGTGACGAACGGGTCGGACTTCCGCATCCAGACCCCGTGGGCCGACGACTTCGACCCGACGAACCCGCTGCCGGAGTACCCGCGCCCGCAGCTCACGCGCGACGCGTGGCAGAACCTCAACGGCGTCTGGCAGTTCGAGGCGGCGGAGTCCGACGACGCCGTGCCGACCGGCCGCGACCTCGACGAGGAGATCGTCGTGCCCTACGCGGTCGAGTCCGCGCTGTCGGGCATCGAGCGGCGCGAGGACGACATGTTCTACCGTCGCACGTTCGAGGTGCCGCAGGACTGGGCCGTGGGCGGCGCCAACCGGCTGCGCCTCAACTTCGGCGCGGTCGACTACGTGGCGACCGTGTACGTCAACGGTGAGGAGGTCGGCACCCACCGCGGCGGCTACGACGCGTTCTCGTTCGACGTCACCGACGCGCTCGTCGAGGGCACCGAGCAGGAGCTCGTGGTGCGCGTCGTCGACACGACGGACGGCAGCAACCAGGCCGTCGGCAAGCAGACGCTCAACCCGGGCGGCATCTTCTACACCCCGACGTCGGGCATCTGGCAGACGGTGTGGATGGAGCCGGTCCCGGCGGCGGCGATCGACGCCGTCGTCACGACGCCCGACGTCGAGGCGGGCGTCCTCGCGGTGACCGCGCAGTCGGCCTCCGCGTCCGACGCCGCCGAGGTCACCGCCGTCGTGCGGGACGCGGACGGGAACGAGGTCGGCACGGCGACCGGCGCGGCGAACGAGCTCCTCGCGGTCGAGATCCCGGACGCGCACCTGTGGTCGCCCGACGACCCGTACCTCTACGACGTCGACGTCACGCTGACCGACGGCGGCTCGACCGACACGGTCGCGTCGTACGCGGGCATGCGCTCGATCGAGGTCTCCGAGGTCGACGGCGTGCAGCGCATCCTGCTCAACGGCGAGAAGACCTTCCTCATGTCGACGCTCGACCAGGGCTACTGGCCGGACGGCATCTACACGCCGGCGTCCGACGAGGCGTACGCGTTCGACCTCCAGGCCCACAAGGACCTCGGGTTCAACACCGTGCGCAAGCACATCAAGGTCGAGCCGGCGCGCTGGTACTACCACGCCGACACGCTGGGCCTCATGGTCTGGCAGGACATCCCGAGCGGCTGGTTCGCGAACGGTGACACCGACCCGCTGTCGCGCGTCTTCTGGGAGCAGGAGATGAAGACGATCATCGACCAGCACCGCTCGGTGCCGTCGATCGTCGGATGGGTCACGTTCAACGAGGGCTGGGGCGAGTGGGACCTCGCGGAGACGGCGCGGATCGGGAACACGATCAGCGCCTACGACCCGAGCCGCATCCTCAACACGCACTCCGGCTACAACTGCTGCGCGTCGAAGGGCGACTCGAAGACGGGCGACATCATCGACTGGCACCAGTACACCGGCCCGGCCCTGCCGAAGCCGGACGCCACGCGCGCCGCGATCGACGGCGAGCACGGCGGCTTCTCGATGAGCGTCCCGGGCCACATGTGGCCGGGCGTGTCCGCCAACCCGTACGGCGGCGTCCCGGACAGCGAGGCGCTGACGAACGCGTACGTCGAGAACACGGAACGCCTCGTGCGGCCGGCGCAGTGCTACCTGTCCGGCTCGGTGTACACCGAGATCTCCGACGTCGAGAACGAGCTCAACGGCTTCTGGACGTACGACCGCCGCGTCCTGAAGATGGACGCCGCGCGCGTCAAGGACGTCAACGAGCGCGTCGTCGCGGCCGCGAAGCAGGGCTCCGCGCCGGTCGACCCGGGCACGCCCGGCCTGACCGGCACGGGTCGGTGGCTGTTCGACGAGGGCGAGGGCACCACGGCGGCCGACAGCGTGGGCGACCACGCGGCGTCGGGCACCGGGGAGTGGGTGACCGGGCACGACGGCACCGGCACCGCGATCCACCTCGACGGCGAGAACGACCACTTCGCGACCGAGGGCCCCGTCGTCGACACGACGGGCTCGTACACGGTCTCGGCGTGGGTCCAGCTCGACGAGCTGCCGGGCAACTGGTCGACGATCGTCGGCCAGGACTCCGTCATGGGCGGCAGCGCGTTCTACCTCCAGTACGGCGGCGGCGGCCGGTGGGCGTTCTCCTACCTGGACGAGCCGCGCGCCGAGTACGTCGTGGAGCCGGTGCTGGGCGAGTGGTACCACGTGGTGGGCGTCCGCGACGCGGCCGACCAGAAGCTCAAGCTCTACGTCAACGGCGAGCTCGTCGGGCAGTCCGACGTGTGCGGCGGCACCACGCCGTCCGGCCCGCTGACGATCGGGCGCGGGCAGTGGGGCGGCAACCCCACGGACTACTGGCCGGGCACGATCGACGACGTGCGCGTGTTCGACCGCGCGCTGTCCGACGCGGAGGTCACCCAGGTGTACGAGGGCGACGACGGCGAGGAGCCGGCGCTCGACGTGACGGTCACCGCCGACACCCGCTGCCTCGCGGGCAAGGCCTACGTGGCCGTGCGCGCGACGAACGGCGAGGACGTCCCCGTGGACGTCACGCTCGCGACGCCGTTCGGCACCAAGGAGGTCGCCGGCGTCGCGCCGGGGGCCAACGCGTACCAGTCGTTCGCGGTCCGCGCCCCGTCCGCGGAGGCGGGCGAGGCGACCGTCACGGCGACGGTCGACGGCGAGCAGGTCGGCACGGAGGTCACCGCGGCCTACGACGCGGTCACCTGCGGCTGACGCACCCGCACCGGGGCCGCCCCCCGCCCCCCCCCGGGGGGGGGGGGCCCCCCCCCCGGCCCCCCCCCCCCCCCCCCGCGGGGCGCCGGGACGCACCGCCCCCGGGGGAGGGGACCGGCCGGGGCACGAAGA
>NZ_JAAFAN010000047.1:0-35446 GCF_010287905.1 Cellulosimicrobium composti | reverse complement strand
TTTGGGGGGGGCCGCCATCACGACTTTCTGCGGGGGGTCGCCGGGGGCGGTGAGCGTCTCCTGGTCGCCGGACATCCCGGTGTTCAACCCCACCCCCCCCACCGGGGGCCCGCGCGCGCCGTCGGCGCGCCCGGTCTGCACGGTGCCGTCCTCGAGGACGATCAGGGCGCGGTCGGTGCCGGTCGCCGGGGTGGTCACTGCGTTCGCTGAGGCGGTCAAGGCGCTTCCTCGTCGTTCTCGTCGGTGCCGGGGGCCGCGCTCTCGCGCGTCGGCGCCGGGTCTTCGGGGTCTGTGGGGGCGACGGCGCTGCTCGGCGCCCCGGTTCGTCGCTCGTCCGGGCGCCCGCCGGCCGGGACCAGCCCGCGCACCGCCTCCAGGAGGCGCGCGACGTCGTGGTCGTGGCGCGGCATGAGGCCCGTGTCGAGGCGCACCGCGGGCTCCGCCGGGGCCTGTGCGTCGGCCGGGACCGGCTCCGCGGGCACGGTCCACGTCACGACGACGATGGCCTCCTTGCCGACGAACTTGCCGGCCATCCCCGGCGTGAGGGCCGCCGCCTCGACGGACTCGGCGGGCACCCACACGTCCGGGGCGCCGCGGCGCTCGACGTGCACGCCGCCGTCGTGGACGGTGACCTGCGCCTGGGCGCGGTCGCCGAGGCCGTGCGCGCCGACCCGGGCGAGCCAGTCGCCCGCGACGGTGCTCGACACGTAGAGCGCGTCGAGCGGGCCGAGGACGACCGCGCCGCGCGCCGTCTCCTCGGGCGGGGCCGGCGGCGCGGGGACGACCCCCGCGGAGCGCCGCTCGAGGCGGCGGCGTCCCAGGAGCACGAGCGTCAGGAGCACGACCCCGAGGACGACCCAGATGCCGACCGCGACGGGCTGGGGCAGGTTCACGCCCGCACCCCCTGCGCCTCGGCGGCCTCGACGGGGGCGCCGTCGAGCACGGTGGCCCGGCCGCGCAGGAACGTCGCGACGACGGCGCCCGGCAGCTCGTGGCCCTGGAACGGGGTGTTGGTGCTCGCGGTGACCTGGCCCGCGCCGTCCACGACGCGCCGGGCGGCCGGGTCGACGAGCGTGACGTTCGCGGGCTCGCCCACCTCGAGCGGGCGGCCCTGCGCACGCTCGCCGGTGTCGATCCGCCCGATCCGCGCGGGAGCCGCGGACAGCACGCGCGCGACGTCGGCCCACGTCATGCGCCCGGTGTCGACCATGGTCTGCTGCACGACGCTCAGCGCCGTCTCGAGGCCCGTCATGCCGAACGCGGCGGCGGCCCACTCGCAGTCCTTGTCCTCGCGCGCGTGCGGCGCGTGGTCGGTGGCGACGATGTCGATCGTCCCGTCGGCCAGGCCCTCGCGGACCGCCTCGACGTCCGCGGCGGTGCGCAGCGGCGGGTTGACCTTGAACGTCGGGTCGTACCCGCGCGCGAGCTCGTCGGTGAGGATCAGGTGGTGGGGCGTGACCTCGGCGGTGACGTCGATGCCGCGGCCCTTGGCCCACCGCACGATCTCGACCGAGCCCGCCGTCGACAGGTGGCACACGTGCAGGCGCGACCCCACGTGCTCGGCGAGCAGCACGTCGCGCGCGATGATCGCCTCCTCGGCGACCGCGGGCCAGCCCGCGAGGCCGAGCTCGGCGGAGACGACGCCCTCGTTCATCTGGGCGCCCTCGGTCAGGCGCGGCTCCTGCGCGTGCTGCGCGACGACGCCGTCGAACGCCTTGACGTACTCGAGCGCGCGGCGCATGAGGATCGGGTCGTCGACGCACCTCCCGTCGTCGGAGAACACGCGCACGCGCGCCGCGGAGTCGGCCATAGCGCCGAGCTCGGCGAGCTGGCGGCCCGCGAGGCCCACCGAGACCGCGCCGACCGGGTGCACGTCGACCCAGCCGGCGTCGCGCCCGAGGCGCCACACCTGCTCGACGACACCCGCGGTGTCCGCGACGGGCGTCGTGTTGGCCATGGCGTGCACCGCGGTGAACCCGCCCGCCGCGGCGGCGCGCGTGCCGGACTCGATCGTCTCGGCGTCCTCGCGACCGGGCTCGCGCAGGTGGGTGTGCAGGTCGACGAGGCCCGGGAGCGCGACGAGACCGGTCGCGTCGACGACGACCGCGTCCACGGGGGACGCGGCGCCGACGGCCGCGACCTCGGCGATCACGCTGCCGGAGAGCACGAGGTCGACGGGCTCGCCGCCGAGCGGGCGCGCGCCGCGCAGGACGTACGTGGTGGTTGCGGCGCTGCTCACGAGGCGGGGACCCTTTCGACGGTGGGGACGGGCGCGGCGAGCGGGGCCGTCGCGGCGGCCGGCGCGCCGGCGACCTCGGCCTCGTCGCTGCCCGCGAGGAGGAGGTAGAGCACGGCCATGCGCACGGCCACGCCGTTCGCGACCTGCTCGACGATGACCGCGCGCGGCGAGTCGGCCGCCTGCGCGGAGATCTCGAGACCGCGGTTCATGGGGCCGGGGTGCATGACGATCGCGTGCTCGGCGAGGAGGCCGAGGCGCCGCGCGTCGAGACCGTACTTGCGGCTGTACTCGAGCGGGTTGGGGAAGAACGCTCCCCCGCCGGCGCCGGCGCCGCTCATGCGCTCGCGCTGCACGCGCAGCATCATCACGGCGTCGGGGCCGCCGTGCGCGGTGTCGCCCGCGAGGGTCGCGTCGAGGTCGTAGGAGACCTCGCACGGCCACGTCTGGACACCGACGGGCAGGAGCGTGGGCGGCGCGACGAGCGTGACGCGCGCACCGAGCGTGTGGAGCAGGTGCACGTTGGACCGTGCGACGCGCGAGTGCAGCACGTCCCCGACGATCGCGACGTGGCGCCCGTCGAGACCCGCGCCGCGCGCGGCCGCGTCGTCCGGGCCGCTCGCGCCGGGTGCCGCGAGGGCGGTGCCGGACAGGTGGCGGCGCAAGGTGTACGCGTCGAGCAGCGCCTGCGTGGGGTGCTGGTGCGTGCCGTCGCCCGCGTTCACCACGGCCGCGTCGAGCCAGCCGGCGTGCGCGAGCACGTGCGGCGCGCCGGACGCCTGGTGCCGCACGACGACCGCGTCCGCGCCCATCGCCTGGAGCGTGAGCGCCGTGTCCTTGAGCGACTCGCCCTTGGACACGCTCGAACCCTTGGCGGAGAAGTTGATGACGTCGGCCGACAGCCGCTTGGCGGCCGTCTCGAACGAGATGCGCGTGCGCGTGGAGTCCTCGTAGAAGAGGTTGACGACCGTGCGCCCGCGCAGCGTCGGGAGCTTCTTGATCTCGCGCGACTGCGTGGCGGCCATCTGCGCGGCCGTGTCGAGGATGCGCACCGCGTCGGGGCGCGACAGGTCCTGGGTGGAGAGCAGGTGCCTCATGCGCCCGCCTCCGTCCCGGTCGCGCCGGCCGCGGGCCGGATGACGACCGCGTCCGCGGGGGCGCCGTCGCCCGGGTCGCCGTCCACCTCGGCGAGGCGCACGCTCACGCGCTCCGACGTCGAGGTCGGCAGGTTCTTGCCGACGAAGTCGGGGCGGATCGGCAGCTCGCGGTGCCCGCGGTCGACGAGCGCGGCGAGCTGCACCACGCGCGGGCGGCCGAGGTCGCTGATCGCGTCGAGCGCGGCGCGGATCGTGCGGCCGGAGTACAGGACGTCGTCCACGAGGACGACGACCTTGCCGTCGACGCCCGACGCGGGCAGGCGCGTGGCGCCGATCGTGCGCGTGGGGTGGCGGTGCAGGTCGTCGCGGTACATCGTCACGTCGAGCTCGCCGACGATCGCCTGCGGGTCGAGCGCGCCGTCGGCGGCGGCTCCGTCGATGGCGACGAGCCGCTCGGCGAGACGCGCCGCGAGCGGGACGCCGCGCGTCGGGATCCCGAGCAGGACCAGGTCGTGGGCCCCCTTGTTCCGCTCCACGATCTCGTGGGCGATGCGCGTCAGCGCGCGCGAGATGTCCGCGGCCGTCAGGACGACGGTCCCGGCCTCGGCGTGCGGACCGGGGGTGGTCGGTGGGGGTGTGGGCACAGCAGCGCCAGAGCTCATGTCCGGCGACCTCCTTCCCCGCCTCACGGGACGGGCCTTAAAGGATGTCTGACGGTCACCCACCCTACCGCCGCCGATCGCGGGGGCGGGCTCGCGTCCCGCCGGGTGGGACGCGGCGTCGGTCACACCAGGGTGACCGACGCCGCGGTCGGGTCGTGCACGCCGGCCCGGGGCCGGGCGGGGTCAGGCGGTGATCGTCGGCTTCATCTCGACGATGCGCGCGAGCAGGCCGTTGACGAACGACGGCGAGTCGTCCGTCGACAGCGACCGCGCGAGGTCGACCGCCTCGTCGATCGCGACGACGTCCGGGACGTCGTCGTTGAAGAGGATCTCCCAGCCGCCGATGCGCAGCAGCGCCCGGTCGACGGCCGGCATGCGCTCGAGCGTCCACCCGTGCGAGTACGTCTCGAGCAGCTCGTCGATGCGCTCGCGGTGCGCGACGACGCCCTCGACGATGTCGACCGCGTACTGCGGCAGGGCGGTCTGGGCGGTGCCGGGGTCGGTGACGCGCTCCGCGAGGAGGGTCGTCGGGTCCACCTGACGCTGCTCCGCCTCGAAGAGGACGTCGAGCGCGCGCTTGCGCGCCTTGGTGCGTGCGGCCATGGTGATCGGCTGTCCCTCGGTGCTCTCGGCGGTCCGGTCTCGGTCAGTCGTTCACGCGGCCGAGGTACGACCCGTCGCGCGTGTCGACCTTGACCTTCGTGCCCTGCTCGAGGAAGAGCGGGACCTGGATCTGCGCGCCCGTCTCGAGCGTCGCGGGCTTCGTGCCGCCCGTCGAGCGGTCACCCTGCAGGCCGGGCTCGGTGTAGGTGATCTCGAGGACGACGGACGCGGGCAGCTCGATGTAGAGCGGCTGGCCGTCGTTGGACGCCACGAGGACGTTCTGGTTCTCGAGCATGTAGTCCTTGGCGTCGCCCACGATCTCGGCCGGGATCGTGATCTGGTCGTACGTCGACGTGTCCATGAACACGTAGTCCGCGCCGTCCTGGTACAGGTACTGGAAGTCGCGACGGTCGACGTTCGCCGTCTCGATCTTGAGCCCCGCGTTGAACGTCTTGTCGATCGTCTTGCCCGTCATGACGTTCTTGATCTTGGTGCGGACGAACGCGCCACCCTTGCCGGGCTTGACGTGCTGGAACTCGATCACGGTCCACAGCTGGCCGTCGAGTCGCAGCACGGTGCCGTTCTTGATGTCGTTGGTGGTCGCCACGTTCGTCTTCCTGTCGGAGGGTCTGCGGTCTGCGCCCACGCGGTGCCGTGCCGGGAGGCACGACGGGTCCACCCGGGAGAGGGGTGCGGAAATGGGCCTTGACGATCTTACCGGAGCGCGACGAGTACCGCGTTCGCCACGACGCCGACGGTCGCGGCCCAGCACATCGACGCGAGCGTCCCGATGACGAACCGCTCCGACGCGACGGGGTGCTCGCGCAGCTCGGGGTAGCGCCCGAGGCCCTTGATCGCCACGACGAACGCGATCCCGCCGGGCTCGCCCGCGAGGAGGCAGCCCGTGATCGCGAACCGCTCGAGGACGCCGATCCACGTGCCGCCGCGCAGCGCCTTGACGGCCTCCGTGCCGATCGGGCCCGTCGCCGGGGGCGGCGGCACGGGGACCGACGCCGGGTCGGCGGGCACGCCGCGCGCGCGGCCCGACCGGCCGGGCCGGGGCGGGCGCGCCGGGTCGCCGGACCGCGCGGCGGCCCGCAGCACCGCCTGCGTCACCGGTCCGCCACCGAGCACGCTCGCGGCGAGCGCCACGACCCACACGAGCGCGACCAGCACCACCGACACCGGGTCCGTCATCCCCTGCCCTCTCGTCGATCCTGCGGCGGCTCCCCCTGGAGCTCGCCGAGCAGCCGTGCGACGACGGGCCGCACCGCCGCCTCCTCGGGCCACAGCGCGGCGCGCAGCCGCTGGCTGACCGCCTGCTCGGACACCCCGAGCGCACGGGCCACATCCTTCTGCGTGCCGCCCACACGCGCGAGCGTGTCGACCGCCTCCCACCCCGGGTCCGTCCGCCGCTCGACCACGGCGGCCAGGAGCCGCAGCAGCGCCTCGACCTCGGCGGCGCGCTCCGGGGGCTCCCCGCGGACGGCGACGGGGGCCGTGGCGGCGCGGGACTTGGCCTGCTCGACGGCGTCGCGCGCCCGCACGAACGCCTCGCCCGACGCCTCGCGCGAGACGGCCGGGAGCGGCTCGTCGACGCTTCCCGCGCCGAGCCCGACGCTCCAGCCGCCGTCGCGCAGCAGGTCGAGCACGACGTCGACGACGGTGGCCGGGTCGTCGAGGACGCCCTGGACCTCGTCGCCCACCGTGCGGTCGAACGGGACGACGACGCCGGGGCGGTCGGCCAGGAGCGAGTCCAGGCGCGCGAGGACCTCGGGCACGCGGTCGGGGCGACCGGTGCTCCCTCGCTGGTCGACGGTGAGCACGAACACGCGATCAAGCCTACGCGCTGGATACCCGTCCATCAAGGGCACGAGCTTGATGAGAGCGGATCAAGGCTGCGTCGTCGTGCGGAGGCGCGCGGCGACCGCCTCGAGCGCGAGGCGGTACGAGTCGAAGCCGAACCCCGCGACGGTGCCGGTCGCGACCGCGCCGACGACCGAGTGCGCGCGGAACGCCTCGCGCGCCGCGGGGTTGCTCAGATGCACCTCGACGAGGAGGAGCCCCGACGTCGTGACCTGCGCCGCGGCGTCGCGCACCGCGTAGGAGTAGTGCGTGAACGCGGCGGGGTTGAGCACCACGTGGGCGCGCGCGTCCACGGCTTCGTGGAGCCACCCCACGAGCTCGGACTCGTCGTCGGTCTGGCGCACGTCGACCGCGAGGCCGAGGCCGCTCCCCCACGCGAGGGCCGACTCCTGGAGGTCGGCCATCGACGCGGAGCCGTAGATCTCCGGCTCGCGCACACCGAGCCGCCCGAGGTTGGGTCCGTTGAGGACCAGCACGCGTTCCATGGCGCCCGAGCCTAGCTGTGCCCCGGGTCGCGGCGCCGGACCCGCCCGTCCCGTGGCCGGCCCGCCCCGCGACCTCCTCGACGAGCGACCGGACGCGGCCTCGGGCAGGCTGACGACGTGAGCCGAACCGCGTCCCTCACCACCCCGGAGCCCGCCGCACCGGTCGCCGCACGCGCGAGGAGGTCGGGCCCACCGGCCCGCGCCCTCGGCCGTCGGCCGGTGCCCGTCGCAGGAGTCGCGCCGTGACCGCCCTGAGCGCCGGGAGCCGCCTCGCGGGCGGCTACCTGGACGCCCCGTTCGCCGCGCTCGCGCACCGCGGCTTCTCGCGACGCGGCCTCGAGAACTCGATGGCGGCGTTCGCGGCGGCCCGCGACCTCGGGCTGCACTACGTCGAGACGGACGCCCACGCCACGGCCGACGGCGTCGCCGTCGCGCTGCACGACGCGTCGCTGGACCGCACCACGGACGCGCACGGCCGCGTGGCCGACCTCCCGTGGCGCGCGGTCCGCGCCGCGCGGATCGGCGGCGAGGAGCCGGTCCCGGCGCTCGAGGACGTCCTCGGGACCTGGCCCGACCTGCGGGTCAACGTCGACGTGAAGTCGGCGGCGGCCGCCGAGCCCGTCGCCCGGGCGATCGAGCGCACGCGCGCGCACGACCGGGTCTGCGTCGCGTCGTTCTCGGCGTCCCGCCGCCTCGCGACGGTCGCCCGCCTGTCGCGGCCCGTCACGGTCTCCGGCGCGCGCGGCGCGGTGCTCGGCATGCTCGTCGCGGGTCGCGCACGGCTCGACGCGCTCGCGCGCCTCGCGACGCGCGGCGTCGACTGCCTCCAGGTGCCCGTGCGCGGCGGGTGGGTGCGCGTCGTCGACTCCGCGTTCGTCCGCGCGGCGCACCGCGCGGGCGTCGCGGTGCACGCGTGGACGGTGAACGACACCGCGACGATGCACCGGCTCCTCGACCTCGGCGTCGACGGGATCGTCACCGACCGCGCGGACCTCCTGCGCGACGTGCTGCTCGCGCGCGGGATGTGGTCGTGACCGCCCGCGGCACCCTCACCGCGTGAGGGTGCCCCGGCGGCTCAGAGCGTGACGGGGCCCCGCCCGACCGGGGCCTCCGCGGCGATCTCCGCGTAGGCGGCGGCGAGCAGCGTCGGGTCCGGCCCCTCGAGGCGCGTGGGGCGCGCGACGTCGTCGAGCACGACGAACCGCAGCAGGTCGCCGCGCGACTTCTTGTCGCGCCGCATCGCGGAGAGCAGCTGCTCCCACCGGTCGCCCCGGTAGGTCAGGGGCAGGCCGAGCGAGCCGAGGATCGCGCGGTGCCGCTCGACGACCGCGTCGTCGAGCTTCCCGGCGAGGCGCGACAGCTCCGCGGCGAACACCATGCCGACCGACACGGCCGCGCCGTGGCGCCACTGGTACCGCTCGGTGAGCTCGACCGCGTGGCCGAGCGTGTGGCCGTAGTTGAGGATCTCGCGCAGGCCGGACTCCTTGAGGTCCTCCCCCACGACCCGTGCCTTGACCGCGATCGAGCGCTCGACGAGCTCGGCCACGACGGCCCACGTCGCGTCCGTCGTGGGGCGCGTGCCCCACGCGCCGAGCACGTCCGCGTTCTCCTCGACGAGCTCGAGGATGCGCTCGTCCGCGATGAAGCCCGTCTTGACGACCTCCGCCATCCCGGCGACGAAGTCCCACCGCCCGAGCGACTCCAGCGCGGCGAGGTCGCACAGCACGCCCGCCGGAGGGTGGAACGACCCGACGAGGTTCTTGCCCTCCGCGGTGTTGATGCCGGTCTTGCCCCCCACGGCCGCGTCGACCATCGCGAGGAGCGTCGTCGGCACGTGCACGACGCGGATCCCGCGCAGCCACGTCGCGGCGACGAACCCGCCCAGGTCCGTCGTCGCGCCGCCGCCGACGGTGACGATCGCGTCGGAGCGCGTGAAGTCGGCCTGCCCGAGCACGCCCCACAGGAACGCCGCGACCTGGGCGGTCTTCGCCTCCTCGGCGTCCGGGACCTCCGCGACGAACGCCTCGTAGCCCGACGCCTTGAGGTCCTCGTGCACGACCTCGGCGGTCGCGGCGAGCGCGGCCGGGTGCACGACGAGCACGCGACGCACGCGGTCGCCGAGCATCGCGGGCAGCTCGCCGAGCAGGTGGCGCCCCACGACGACGTCGTAGGGCTGCTCCCCCGCGACCCGCACGCGCGTGGACGGTGCGGCGGCGGGGACGGGCTCGGGGGTCGTGTCGCTCACGCGTCCTCCTGGGTGTCCGGGGTGCCGGCGGCGTCGCGCTCGGCGAGGTGGCGGCGGATCTCCTGGGCGACCTGCGCCGGGGTGCGCGCGTCCGTGTGGACGCGCAGGGTCGCGACCCGCTCGTAGACGGGGCGCCGCTCCTCCATGAGGGCGGCCCACCGCGCGCGGGGGTTGCCGAGGAGCAGGGGCCGCGACTGGTTGAGGCCGACGCGCGGCGCGGCGTGGGCGAGGCTCACGTCGAGGAACACGACCGTGCCGCCCGCCGCCGCGTACGCCGCGAGCGCGGCCTGCGTGTGCTCGTCGAGCACGGCCCCGCCTCCCAGGGCGAGCACGCCGTCGTGCGTGGCGAGCGCAGTCGTCACGGCCTCGCGCTCGAGCTCGCGGAAGTGCGGCTCGCCGTGGTCGACGAAGATCTCGGAGACCGGCTTGCCCGCCACGGTCTCGACGTCGGTGTCCGTGTCACGCTGCGCGAGCCCGAGCAGCTCGGCGAGGTGCCGCGAGACGGTCGACTTGCCGCTGCCGGGCGGGCCGACGAGGACGACGACCGGCCGCGTGCCGGCGGGGACGGGCGTCATCAGCGCTGCAGCTCCGGGATCGCGGCGAGGTAGGCCTCGGCGTTGCGCCGGACCTCGGCGACCGAGTCGCCCCCGAACTTCTCGAGCGCCTGCTCCGCGAGCACGAGCGCGACCATCGCCTCGGCGACGACCGCGGCCGGCGGGACGGCGCACACGTCGGAGCGCTGGTGCTGGGCCTTGGCCTCCTCGCCCGTGACGACGTCGACCGTCGCGAGCGCGCGCGGCACGGTCGAGATCGGCTTCATCGCGGCGCGCACGCGCACGACCTCGCCGTTCGACATGCCGCCCTCGACGCCACCGGCGCGGTTGCTGCGGCGGTGGATCCGGCCGTCGGCGCCGCGCTCGATCTCGTCGTGCGCGGCCGAGCCGCGGCGGCGCGCGGTGCGGAAGCCGTCGCCGACCTCGACGCCCTTGATCGCCTGGATGCCCATGAGGACGGCGGCCAGCCGCGCGTCGAGCCGGCGGTCGCTCTGCGCGTACGTGCCGAGCCCGGACGGGACGCCGTACGCGAGCACCTCGACGACGCCGCCGAGCGTGTCGCCGGCCTTCTGGCAGTCGTCGATCTCGGCGACCATCGCGGCGGACGTCGCGGGGTCGAAGCAGCGCACGGGGTCCGCGTCGAGCGCCGCGACGTCGTCGGGGCCGGGCACCGGCGCGCCCTCGGGCACCTCGACGGGGCCGATCCCCACGACGTGCGAGACGAGCCGGACGCCGAGCGCCTGCTCGAGGAACTTCGCGGCCGCGGCGCCGAGCGCGACGCGCGTCGCGGTCTCGCGCGCCGAGGCGCGCTCCAGCACGGGGCGCGCGTCCTCGAAGCCGTACTTGCGCATGCCCACGAGGTCGGCGTGACCGGGGCGGGGCCGCGTGAGGGGCCGGTTGCGCGCGATCTCGCGCACGTCGCCCGTGCCCGCGTCGACGAGCAGCGCCTCGGGCGGCACCGGGTCCGCCGACATGACGTCGACCCACTTGGGCCACTCGGAGTTCGCGATCTCGACCGCGAGGGGGCCGCCCTGCGTCACGCCGTGGCGCAGCCCGCCGAGGACGCGCAGCTCGTCCTGCTCGAACTTCTGGCGCGAGCCCCGCCCGTACCCGAGGCGGCGGCGCGCGAGGGCGGACCGCACGTCGTCCGTCGTGAGCTCGACGCCCGCGGGCAGCCCGTCGAGGATCCCGACCAGCGCCTCGCCGTGCGACTCACCCGATGTCAACCAACGCAGCATGATCGCCATCCTCCCACGTCGGCGGCCCCCTCCCGGCGGCCGCCCGCAGTGCGGACCGAGCCCCCGCACGGGCGGCCGTGGTCCCCGTGGTCGGGGACGTGGCGCCGCGCCGCCTCGCGGTGACGCCGTGGCGGGGCGGGGCGCGGTGGCGCTGTGGACGACGGCGCCGCGACCTGGCGCCGGACCGCTACGGTGCCGCGCATGGTCGAGCAGGGGGACGGCACGACGACCGGAGGACCGGGCGCGCCGTGGCGCACGCTCCGCGACCGCGTCGCGCACGAGGTCGGCGCCGCGGGGCCGCTCGCGCGCGGCACGGCGGTCGTCGCAGCGGTGGGTGCGGCATGGTGGTCGGGACCGGTGTGGGCGACGCCGGCCCTCGTGCTCGCCGCCGCGGCCGGCGGGCTCGTCGCGGTCGTCGACGCGCGCACGCACCGGCTTCCCGACGCCGTCGTGCTCCCCGCGTGGGCCGGCGTCGTGCTGCTGCTCGCCGTCGCGGCGGTCGCCACCGGGGACGGCGCGGGGCTCGTGCGCGCGCTCGCGGGTGGCGCGACCGGCTTCGCGGCCTACGCCGTGCTACGGCTCGCGTACCCGCCGGGGCTCGGGTTCGGCGACGTCAAGCTCGCGGGGCTCCTCGGCACGCCGCTCGGGTGGCTCGGATGGAGCGCCCTCGCGGTCGGGCTCGTGCTGCCGTTCTTGCTCGGCGGGCTCTGGGCTCTCGTGCTCGTGGCGGTCCGCCGGGCGCGACGCGACACAGCCGTGCCCTTCGGGCCGTCCATGGTGCTCGGGGCGGTGCTCGCCGTGGCGCTCGGCGGCGCGATACCCGGTGGCGCGGTACCCGGCAGCTGAGCCGCGAGACTCCCCCGGCGTCAGGCCGGGACGCCGAGCGCCGCGCCCAGGGCGCGGTCCATCGCGTCGAGCGGCGCGACCCGGCCCGTCATGAGGCGCACCTGCTCGGCCGCCTGGTGCAGGAGCATCCGCTCCCCGCCGACGACGGTCCCGCCGGCCCGGGCCCAGGCCGCGGACAGCGCGGTGGGGCGCGGGTCGTAGACGACGTCGAGCAGCACTCCCGTCAGGGCCGCGCCGGACGCGGTCACCGCGTCCGCGACGGGGTCGGCGACGCGCGAGGGCAGCGTCGCGACGACGACGTCCACCCCCGCGAGCCGCGCGGCGAGCGCGGGCGACGCGGGGTCGAGGACCTCGAAGCGCGGCTCGACGCCCATGCGGTGCGCCGCGCGCTGGAGCGTGCCGGTGCGGCCGAGCGACCGCACGAGGACCGTCGGGTCGGTGCAGCCGAGCTGGGCGAGCGCCGCGAGCGTCGACGCGGCGGTCGCGCCCGCGCCGAGCACGACGGCGGTCCGCGCGTCCCGCTCCCCCAGCCCCTCGCGCAGGGCCGCGACGAGGCCGTGCACGTCGGTGTTCGTGCCGACGAAGGTCGGCCGCCGGCCGCCCGTCGGTTGTACGACGAGCGTGTTGACCGCGCCCACGACGTTCGCGAGCGGGTCGACGTGGTCGAGCAGCGGGATCACCGCGTGCTTGAGCGGCATGGTCAGGCTCAGGCCCGCCCAGGACGCGTCGAGTCCGTTGACCAGCGCCGGGAGCTGCTCCTCCGTCGTGTCGATCGCCTCGTACGTCCAGCCCTCGAGGCCGAGCGCGGCGTACGCGGCGCGGTGCAGGACCGGGGACAACGAGTGGGCGACGGGGTGCCCGAGGACGGCCGCGCGGCGCGGCGAGCTCGTCGCGCTCACCCGCCGTTCTCCGCGAGCCACTGCCGGTACTCCTGCTTGAACTGCTCGAACTCCGCGTACTTGTCCGTGAACTTGGTCTCGCCCGTGTCGAGGTTGACCGTGACGTACCAGAGCCAGGGGCCCTCAGGCGCGTTGAGGACCGCCTCGACGCTCTCGCGGCTAGGACTCCCGATAGGGGTGGGCGGCAGCCCCTGGTGGACGCGCGACGCGTACGGGAGCTCGGGGTTCTGGAACTCCTCGCTCGTGATCTCGCTCGCGGGCTTGCCGAGCCCGTACACGTCGATCGCGTCCATGCCGAGCGGCATGCCGTCCTCGATGCGGTTGTAGATGACCCGGGCGACCTTCCCGCGCTGCTCCGCGTTCTTCCCCTCCCATTCGACGATCGACGCCATAGTGAGCACCTCCTGGAAGCGCTCCGGGGGGACGCCGAGGTCGGCGAGCTCGCTTGTCGTCTGGCCCACCATGCCCTGGATGATGCCCGTCGCGTTGACATCCCCTGGCTCAAGGACGTAGGTCGTCGGGTAGAGCCAGCCCTCGTAGTTCCCGTTCGCCTCGGCGGGCAGGCCCGTCGCCGCGGTGTCGGCCATGGCCGTCTCGAACTCGGCGACCGGGATGCCCGTGACCGAGGAGGCACGTTCGAGGACCTGCTTGACCGTGAAGCCCTCGGGGATCGTGATCTTGGTCTCGACGCGCGAGTCGTTCGCGACGAGGCGCGCGACGGCGTCCTTGGCGGACATGCCGAGGAGCAGCGTGTGGGTGCCGGGCTGGATCTTGCCGGCGTTCGGGTTCGCCTCGAACGCCTGGATGAAGGCGGCCGAGCTCGCGACGACGCCCGCCTCCGTGAGCGCAGCACCCATGTCGCGACCCGTCGAGCCGGGCTCGATGACGACGTCGACCGGGTCGGTGCCCGGTCCCTCGAAGTCCTTGGCCTCGAGCGGGTTCGCGAAGCCGAACAGGCTCGACGCGTTGTTGAGCAGGAGGTACCCGGCACCGCCCACGACGAGGACGGAGACGAGCAGCACGACGAGCGCGCGGCGACGCCGGCGCTGGCGTCGCTTCTTCGCCGCCCGGCGAGCGCGCTGCTCCGCGCGCGACGAGCGCGCAGGTTGCTGCTCGCCCTGGACGGCGGGCCGATCGAACAGGTCGGTCACGGTCGGTGGTCTCCTGTCGGGTCTACAGGTTCTCCGGCGCGCACCCCCGCGCCCCGCTCGGCGTCGAGAGCGGATTGCAGAATGATAACGGCGGCGGCCTGGTCGACGACGCTCCGGTGCTTGCGCCCGGCGCGTCCCGACGCGTGCAGCGCCTGGTGCGCGCTGACGGTCGTCATCCGCTCGTCGACGAGGTGCACCGGCACCGGGGCGACGACGCGTGCCACCAGTCCAGCGTACGCCCGTGCGCTCTGGGCCGCGGCGCCCTCGCCCCCGGAGAGGTGGCGCGGGAGGCCGACGTAGACGACGCGCGCACCGCGCTCGTCGACCTCGGCGGCGATCCGGGCGACGTCCGCCGGCACCGCGGCGCCCGTGCGGGTGTCCCGGGCGAGCGTCTCGACGGGTGTCGCGACGAGCCCGTCCGGGTCGCTCGCGGCGAGCCCGACGCGCACGCTCCCGACGTCGACGCCGAGGCGCGCCCCCCGCGGGAGGGGGGCGCGCCCGTCGTCGCCGGTGGTCGGGGGGACGCCCGTCACGCGGCCGCCGCGACGCCGTCGCGCACGCCCTGAAGCGCCGCGGGAAGCGCGGACGCGTCCGTGCCGCCGCCCTGCGCCATGTCGTCCTTGCCACCGCCGCCGCCACCGAGCGTCTGGGCGGCAGCCTTGGCGAGCACCCCGGCGCGCAGCCCGGCCGCGCGGGCGGATGCGTTCGTCACGACGACGACCTGCGGGCGACCCTTGGCGACGCCGCCGACGGCCACGACCGTGGGGTCGGCCTCGCCGAGACGGCCGCGGACGTCGAGCGCGAGGGCGCGCAGGTCGTCCGCGGAGGCGACCTCGCCGGCGTCGTGCACGACGACGCGCGTGCTGCCGACGAGCTCCGCGCCCGCCGCGAGCGTGCCCGCGACCGCGAGCAGCTGCGCCTGGCGGAGCTGAGCGAGCTCCTTCTCCGCGTCGCGCAGGCGCGACACGAGCGCGCTCACGCGGTCGGGGAGCTCGTCGGTGCGCACGTTGAGCAGGCCGGTGAGCTGGCCCACGAGCGCGTGCTCCTTGGCCTGGAAGCCGTACGCGCCGTCGCCGACGAGCGCGTCGACGCGGCGCACGCCCGAGCCGATCGAGGACTCGCCGAGCAGCGTCACGAGGCCGAGCTGGCCCGTGCGCTGCACGTGCGTGCCCGCGCAGAGCTCGCGCGACCAGTCGCCGCCGATCGACACGACGCGCACGACGTCGCCGTACTTCTCGCCGAACAGCGCCATGGCGCCCATGGCGCGCGCCTCGGCGATCGGCATGAGCTGGTCCGTGACCTCGAGGTTCTCCTGGAGCTGTGTGTTGACCCGCTCCTCGATCTCCGAGAGCGCGCCCGAGGGCACGGCGGACGAGCGGCGGAAGTCGAAGCGGATGCGGCTGGGCGCGTTCTCGGACCCAGCCTGGGTCGCGTCCTTGCCGAGCGACTCCTGGAGCGCCTTGTGGATCATGTGCGTCGCCGAGTGGGCGCGGCTGATCGCCTTGCGGCGGTCCCGGTCGATCGTCGCGGTCCCGGGGTCGCCGAGCGCCGCGGTGCCCTCGACGAGGCGGCCGCGGTGCACGGACAGGCCCTTGATCGGGCGCTGGACGTCGTCGACCTCGATGGTCGCCCCGCTGTCGAGCACGATCGTGCCGTGGTCGGCGAGCTGGCCGCCGGCCTCGGCGTAGAACGGGGTGCGGTCGAGCACGACCTCGACGTCGGCGGGGGCCGTCGCTGCGGGCGCGGGCACGCCGTCGACGAGCAGGCCCTCGACGCGCACGGACGCCGACGACTCGGTGTACCCGAGGAACTCGACAGGAGCCGCGAGCCCGGACGCGAGCGACTCGTACGCCGCCGTGTCCACGCCGCCCGAGCGCTTCGCGAGCGCGTCGGCGCGCGCACGCTGGCGCTGCTCGGTCATGAGCGCGCGGAACGCCTTCTCGTCGACCTGCACGCCCTGCTCGGCGGCCATCTCAAGCGTGAGGTCGATCGGGAAGCCGTACGTGTCGTGGAGCGCGAACGCCTGGTCGCCGCCCAGCACCGGCGTGCTGCCGGAGCCGGCCGCGGCCTTGGCCCTGGACACGGCGGTGTCGAGGATCGTCGTCCCGGCCGTGAGCGTGCGGCGGAACGCGTCCTCCTCCGTGTAGGCGACGTCGGAGATGCGCGCGAAGTCGGTCGCGACCTCCGGGTACGACGGCGCCATGGCGTCGCGGCTCACGGGCAGCAGCGCGGGCATCGCGCGGTCCTCGACGCCCAGCAGGCGCATCGCGCGCACCGAGCGGCGCAGGAGGCGACGCAGCACGTAGCCGCGGCCCTCGTTCGACGGGCGCACGCCGTCGCTCATGATCATGAGCGCCGAGCGCACGTGGTCCGCGACGACGCGCATGCGCACGTCGTCCTCGTGGTTCGCGCCGTACCGCCGGCCCGAGAGCTCCTCGGCCGCGGCGATGACGGGGAACACCTCGTCGATCTCGTAGAGGTTGTCCTTGCCCTGGAGCAGGTACGCGACGCGCTCCAGGCCCATGCCCGTGTCGATGTTCTTGCGCGCGAGCTCGGAGACGATGCGGAAGTCCTCCTTGGACTTCACGTCGTCGATCGCGTACTGCATGAACACGAGGTTCCAGATCTCGAGGTAGCGGTCCTCGTCGACGACGGGCCCGCCCTCGCGGCCGAACTCGGGGCCGCGGTCGATGTAGATCTCCGAGCACGGGCCGGCGGGGCCGGGCTGGCCGGTCGACCAGTAGTTGTCCTTCTTGCCGCGCGCCTGGATGCGCTCGTCGGGCAGGCCCGCGATGCGCTTCCACAGCTGCCGCGCCTCGTCGTCGTCGTGGTAGACGGTGACCCAGACGCTCTCCGGGTCGAACCCGTACTTGCCCTCCTCGCGCGAGCCCGTGACGAGGTCCCAGGCGTAGGTGATCGCGCCTTCCTTGAAGTAGTCCCCGAACGAGAAGTTGCCGTTCATCTGGAAGAACGTGCCGTGGCGGGTCGTCTTGCCGACCTCGTCGATGTCGAGCGTGCGCACGCACTTCTGGACGCTCGTCGCGCGGTCCCACGGCGGCGTCTGCTCGCCCGTCATGTACGGGATGAACGGGACCATGCCCGCGATGGTGAACAGCGTGGACGGGTCCGGGGAGACGAGCGACGCCGACGGCACGACGGTGTGGTCGCGGTCGGCGAAGTAGTCGAGCCAGCGCTTGCGGATCTCGGCGGTGCGCATGATGTCCTTCGGGGGCAGTCGGTGGGTCGTGCGGGGGTCGTGCGGTGGGGCTCGCGGCGCGGGCGCCGCGTCCTAGAAGGAGTAACCGAGGAGGTCCTCGACGTCGTCCGTGTCGTCGGTGGGTGCCGCTGCGGCGGACGGTCGCGCGTGGCGGCCGGCCGCCCGGCGCGCTCGCACCGCCTCGGGGTCCTCCTGGCCCTCGGCGAGGAGCGCCGCCATGAGCTCCTGCTCGCGCGCGTCGCGCGCCGCGGCGAACTCGACGCGGAAGTCGCGGGCGATCTCGACGACGCGCTCGCCGAGGCCGTTGACCTGCTCGGTCGCCTGGTCCACGAGCGACGCGGGGGCGAGGCGCGCGAGGATCCGCCGGCCGCGGACGACGACCACCACGGTGATCGCGACCCCGACGCCGACCCAGAGCACGCGGCGCATCAGCGCCGACCCCCCTCACGGCCCGAGGACCGGCCGCGGCCGAACGAGCGCGCGGCGGCCTGCCGCACGCCGTAGGTGAACGCGGCGACCTTGACGAGCGGCGCGCCGAACGTCGCGGCGTACAGGCCGGTGAGCGCGGAGACGTTCTCGCTCACCTGCGCGGCCGACGTCGTGATGGTGTCCACCTTGACGAGCTGGCTGTTCGTCGTGGCCACGGTCGAGGCGGCCTCGTCGAGGATCGGGACGGAGTGGTCCGTGACCTCCTTGATGCTCGCGCGCGCCTCGTCGAGCACGCGGCCGAGCTTGAGGAGCGGCACCGCGAGCAGACCGACGAGCAGCACGAACGCGACGGCTGCGATGAGGCCGGCCACATCTCCCAGGGACATTCTTCCTCCAGTGCCTGTCACGGTGCCTTGTCCGGGCCCGCCCGACGCGCGCCCCGGGCGGGTCGCCGCGGGGTCCTCGCGGACGACGCGCGGCTCCGCGAAACACTACCCGCACCAGGGCGGGGACCGGCGTCCGGCACGGCGCGACGGGGCGACGCGGACGGGTCCGCAAGGATCGGTGCAGCGCCCGGACGCACGAACGCCTCGCTCGCCGACGAAGCGGGGAGCGAGGCGTCCGGAGCGGGACTCAGCGAGCGTAGTACTCGACGACGAGCTGGACCTCGCACTGCACGGGGACCTCGGCGCGCTTCGGGCGACGCGTGAGGACCGCGCTCAGCTTCTCGAGCTGGACGTCCAGGTAGCCCGGGACGGCGGGGAGGACGTCGCGGTGCGCGCCCGCGGCGGCGACCTGGAACGGCGTCGTCGCCTGGCTCTTCGGCTTGACCTGGAGGGTCTGGCCGGGCTTCACGCGGAACGACGGGCGGTCGACGATCTTGCCGTCGACGAGGATGTGGCGGTGCGTGACCGCCTGGCGCGCCTGCAGGATGGTGCGGGCGAAGCCGGCGCGCAGCACGAGCGCGTCGAGACGGGTCTCGAGGTTCTCGACGAGCGCCTCACCGGTCAGACCCTTGTCCTTGCGGGCCTCCTCGTACGCACGCGCGAGCTGCTTCTCGCGGAGCATGTACTGGGCGCGCAGACGCTGCTTCTCGCGCAGACGGACCGCGTAGTCGGACTCGGTGCGGCGGCGGGCCCGGCCGTGCTCACCCGGGGGGTACGGGCGCTTCTCGAAGTGCTTGACGGCCTTCGGGGTGAGGGCGATGCCCAGGGCGCGGCTCAGGCGGACCTGGCGGCGCGAGCGCTTGACAGACGTCACAGCGTTCTCTCATTCCTGTCGTGTGTGTTCTGACGTCACACCTGGTCCCGAGGAGCCGGGTCCGGGTGCGGGACCAGCCGATGGACCGCGCGTCTCTCCGCCGGAGAGGCGCGGGTCGGGGCCGAGGTCCCAGGTGGTCGCCGTGCAGGCAACCTGAGAAGTCTACCGCACCACCGGAGCCGCCAGGTGCGGTCGGTCGTGAAGTCGGTCGCGCGGTCGGTCGCGCGGGCGGCGCTCTCCGCGCCGGGCCGTCGGGGCCGTGCCCGGGCGGTCAGGGTCGCGACCGGTCCGCGCCGCCGGGCGCGAGGATGTCCCGGATGCGCCCCAGCCGGTCGGCGACCTGCCGCTCGTACCCGCGGTCCGTCGGCGTGTAGTACCGCGACCCGACGAGCGTGTCCGGCAGGTACTGCTGCGCGGCCACGCCGTGCGGGGCGTCGTGCGCGTAGACGTACCCGGTGCCGTGGCCCAGCTGCTTGGCCCCCGGGTAGTGCGCGTCGCGCAGGTGTGCCGGGACGGACCCCGCCCGGCCGGCCCGTACGTCCGCGAGCGCCGCGTCGATGCCGAGGTAGGCGGCGTTGGACTTCGGCGCGGTCGCGAGGTGCACGACGGCCTCCGCGAGGACGATCCGCCCCTCGGGCATCCCGATGAGCTGGACGGCCTGCGCGGCGGCGACGGCGGTCTGCAGGGCGGACGGGTCGGCCATGCCGACGTCCTCGGCCGCGGCGATGACGAGGCGCCGCGCGATGAACCGCGGGTCCTCCCCCGCGGCGATCATGCGCGCGAGGTAGTGCAGGGCGGCGTCGACGTCGGAGCCGCGCATCGACTTGATGAACGCGGAGACGACGTCGTAGTGCTGGTCGCCGTCGCGGTCGTAGCGCACGGCGGCGACGTCGACGGCGCGCTCGACCGCGTCGAGGTCGACGCGCACGGGGTCGCCGTCCGTCGTGGCGTCGGGAGCCGCGGCGTCCTCGGGGTCGGCGTCCTCGGACGCGGCGGGCGCCGCGGGCGCGGGGGCGTCGGAGAGGGCGGCTCCCGCCGCGGCCTCGAGGACGGTGAGGGCCTTGCGGGCGTCGCCGCCGGCGAGGCGCACGAGGTGGTCCTCGGCCTCGTCGGTGAGCGCGACGAGGCCGCCGAGCCCGCGCTCGTCGGTGACGGCGCGGCGCACGAGCGCGCGGACGTCGTCGTCCCCGAGGGGCTGGAGCGTGAGCAGGAGCGAGCGCGAGAGCAGGGGCGAGTTGACGGAGAAGCTCGGGTTCTCCGTGGTCGCGGCGACGAGGGTGACCCAGCGGTTCTCGACGCTCGGCAGGAGCGCGTCCTGCTGCGACTTGGAGAAGCGGTGCACCTCGTCGATGAACAGGACGGTCTCCTCGCCGCCCGTGGCGAGGCGGCGGCGGGCGTCCTCGACGACGGTGCGGACGTCCTTGACGCCCGCGGTGACGGCGGAGAGCTCGACGAAGCGGCGGCCCGAGGCGGTCGCGATGAGGTAGGCGAGCGTGGTCTTGCCGGTGCCGGGAGGGCCCCAGAGGATGACGGAGCCGGGTGCGGCGCGCCCGCCGGACGCGTCGCTCCCGGTGCCGGACTGGATGAGGCGCCGCAGGGGCGAGCCGGGCACGAGCAGGTGGGCCTGGCCCGCGACCTCGTCGAGGGCGGCGGGGCGCATGCGCACGGCGAGCGGGGCCCCCGGTCCGGGTCGCGGCGTGCCCTGCGCGCCGGAGGTGGCGGCGCCGAAGAGGTCGCCGCCGAAGAGATCACCGGTGGACATGGGCCCGAGCCTACGCACCGCCGCCCACGGGTCGTGCCGACCGGGTCCTGGGGAGGTCGGGTGAACGTCGGTCCGCACGGTGCGGGGCGATCTGACAGGCGGCACGGGCTGGTGGGATGCTGACGCTCGTGTTCGAGAGCCTTGGTCGTCGTGTCGCCCGCCGTCCCCGCCTGACCGTCGTCGTGTGGGTCGTCCTCACCGGTCTCGGTTTCGCGCTCGCGCTGTTCGGCGTGCACGGCGAGGGCGTGTTCGACCGGGTGACGACGGGCGCGCCGACCGTCCCCGGCTCGGACAGCGAGCGCGCGACGCAGGTCCTGGCCGAGAACGACGAGGGCGGTCCGGAGATCACGCTGCTCGTGAGCGGGGTCGACCCGGCGGACGCCGAGGTCGTCGAGGCGATGACCGAGGTCAACGCGGACCTCGTGGCGATCGAGGGCGTGGACACGGTCATCAACCCGTACGTGATCCCGGGCGGGGTCGAGGACCCGGCGGCGCAGTCGCTCGTCGCGAGCGACGGGGAGGGGTTCCTGTCGGTGGTGACGCTGCGCACCGACATCGACGCCGAGCGCACGGACGCGGTGGCCGAGCGGGTCGTCGAGCAGCTCGACGCGGTCCCGGCCACGCTCGCGCAGGCCACCCCGGGCGCGGCCGGTGACGCGACGGGGCTCGTGGGCTCGAACGCCCTCATCGTCGAGGCGATCACGGGGCAGGTCGAGGAGGACCTCACGACGGGCGAGAAGGTCGCCCTGCCGGTCGCGCTGCTCATCATGGTGCTGGTGTTCGGCGGGTTCCTCGCCGCGGCGATGCCGATGGCGGGCGCGGTCGCGTCCATCGGGACGGGGCTCGGCGTGCTGCTGGGCCTGACGTACGTGCTCGACGTCGACGCCTCGGTGGTCAACGTCGTCACCCTGCTGGGCCTGGGCCTGTCGATCGACTACGGCCTGCTCGTCGTGTCGCGGTTCCGGGAGGAGCTGCACCGCCTGATCGCGGCGGGCGACGACCCGGCGCTGCGCCGGCGGCGCGGGGACGGCGTGGTGCACGCGGCGCTCGTGCGCACGATGGCGACGGCGGGACGCACCGTCGCGTTCTCCGCGCTCACGGTCGCGATCTCGATCGCGGGCCTCATGGTGTTCCGCCCGGACATCCTGCGGTCGGTCGGCGCGGGCGGGCTGGGCGTGGTGCTCGTCGCGGTCGCGACGGCGCTCACGCTCGTCCCCGCGCTGCTCGCGTTCTCGGGGCGCCGCCTCGCGAAGCCCGGCGTGCTGGGCCGCGTGCCCGGCCTGCGGCGGCTGCTCGCCCGCACGGCGGACGTGCAGACGGACGAGGGCGCGTTCTCCCGGCTCGCGGCACGCGTGCAGCGTCACCCGGTGTGGGTCCTCGTCACGACGGTCGTCGTGCTCGTGGTCCTCGCGCTGCCCGTGCTCGGGCTGCACCTGCGCAACTCGGGCATCGAGCTGCTCCCCCAGGGCTCGCCGCAGCGCGAGTTCGTCGACGAGCTCGCGGCGCAGTACCCGTCGAGCGAGAGCGCCCAGGTGGTCGCGGTCGTGGACGCGAGCGTCGCGGACGCGCAGGCGTGGGCCGACGACGTCGCGCGGCTCGACGGCGTCGCGAGCGTCGACCCGGCCGCGCCGGTGGGCCCGTACGCCGTGGTCGGCGTGCACGTCGAGGCCGGTGACGCGGGCAGCCCGGAGGCGGTGTCGGTCGTGCGGGAGGTGCGGGCCACCGACGCAGGATTCGACGTGTGGGTCACCGGGCAGGCCGCGGGTCAGGTCGACTTCCTCGACGCGCTCGGCGAGCGCGTGTGGTGGGCCGTGGGGATCGTCGTCGGAGCGACGCTCGTGCTGCTGTTCCTCATGACGGGCTCGGTCGTCGTGCCGGTCAAGGCGCTGCTGACGAACGCGCTCTCGCTCGCGGCGTCGCTCGGCGTGCTGGTGTGGGTGTTCCAGGACGGGCACCTGGAGGGGCTGCTCGGCTTCACCTCGGTCGGGGGGATCGAGACGTACGTGGTCGCGCTCGTCGTGGCGTTCGCGTTCGGCCTCGCGATGGACTACGAGGTGTTCCTCCTCGCGCGGGTCAAGGAGCTCTACGACGCCGGCGCCACGAACGACGAGGCGGTGCGCCTCGGCCTGCAGCGCTCCGGGCGGATCATCACGTCGGCGGCAGCGATCATCATCGTCGTCTTCGCCGGGTTCGTCGTGGGCGACCTGCTCGTCATCAAGGAGGTCGGCTTCGCGCTCGCGGTCGCGGTGCTCGTCGACGCGACGATCGTGCGCCTGCTCCTCGTCCCGGCGACGATGACGCTCCTCGGCCGGTACAACTGGTGGGCGCCGCGGCCGCTGCGGTGGGTGCACCGCCGTCTCGCGATCACCCACTGACGCGCCCGCACCCCGAGGCGCGCAGAGCGCCGAGGGCGCCCCACCCGCGTGCGGGGTGGGGCGCCCTCGGCGCTCTGGCTCGGACGGCGTCAGGCGCCGGCCGCGCCGTCCGCGTCGGCGGCCGGGGCGGCGGGCTTCGCGTCGACGCCCGCCTCCTTGCGCTGCTCGGGCGTGATCGGCGCGGGTGCCTGCGTGAGCGGGTCGAACCCGCCGCCCGACTTCGGGAACGCGATGACGTCGCGGATCGAGTCGGACTTCGTCAGCAGCGCCACGATGCGGTCCCAGCCGAACGCGATCCCGCCGTGCGGCGGCGCGCCGAACTTGAACGCGTCGAGGAGGAAGCCGAACTTCTCCTGCGCCTCCTCGGGGCCGATGCCCATGACGTCGAAGACGCGCTCCTGCACGTCGCGGCGGTGGATACGGATGGACCCGCCGCCGATCTCGTTGCCGTTGCACACGATGTCGTACGCGTAGGCGAGCGCCTCGCCCGGGTTCTGCTCGAACGTGTCGATCCACTCCGGCGTCGGGGACGTGAACGCGTGGTGCACGGCCGTCCAGGCGGAGTGGCCCAGGTCGACGTCGTCGTCCTCGCCGGTCGGCTTGAACAGCGGCGCGTCCACGACCCACACGAACGCCCACGCGTCCTCGTCGATCTGCCCCGTGCGCCGGGCGATCTCCTGGCGCGCGGCGCCGAGCAGCGCACGCGAGTCCGACGTCTTGCCCGCGGCGAAGAACACGGCGTCGCCCGGCTGGGCGCCCGTCGCGGCGCGCAGTCCCTCGCGCTCCGCGTCGGACAGGTTCTTCGCGACCGGGCCGCCGAGCGTCCCGTCCTCGCCGAACGTGACGTACGCGAGGCCGCGGGCGCCGCGCTGCTTGGCCCACTCCTGCCACGCGTCGAACTGGCGACGCGGCTGCGACGCGCCGCCCGCCATGACGACGGCGCCGACGTACTCGGCCTGGAACACGCGGAACGGCGTGTCCTTGAAGTAGTCCGTGAGCTCGACGAGCGGGTTGCCGAAGCGCAGGTCGGGCTTGTCCGTGCCGTACAGGCGCATCGCGTCGTGGAACGTCATGCGCGGGATCGGCGTCGGGATCGTGTACCCGACGAGCTCCCACAGCGCGACGAGGATCTTCTCCGCGAGGGCGATGACGTCGTCCTGCTCGACGAAGCTCATCTCGACGTCGAGCTGCGTGAACTCGGGCTGGCGGTCGGCGCGGAAGTCCTCGTCGCGGTAGCAGCGCGCGATCTGGTAGTAGCGCTCCATGCCCGCGACCATGAGGAGCTGCTTGAACAGCTGCGGCGACTGCGGCAGCGCGTACCAGGAGCCGGGCGCGAGGCGCGCGGGCACGAGGAAGTCGCGCGCGCCCTCCGGGGTCGAGCGCGTGAGGGTCGGCGTCTCGATCTCGACGAAGTCCTCCGCGTCGAGCACGCGACGCGCGGCCTGGTTGACCTTGGCGCGCAGGCGCAGCGCGTGCGCGGGCGCGGGGCGGCGCAGGTCGAGGTAGCGGTGCTTGAGGCGCGCCTCCTCGCCGATCGTCTCGGTGTCCGCGAGCGCCGTGGAGACCTGGAACGGCAGGGCCTCGGAGGTGTTGAGCACGACGACGTCGCTCGCGACGACCTCGATCTCGCCCGTGGGCAGGGCCGTGTTCTCGTTGCCCTCGGGGCGGCGCGAGACCTCGCCGGTGACCTGGAGGACGAACTCGTTGCGCAGCGGGTGCGCGACGGCCTCGTCGCGGATGACGACCTGGGCGATGCCGGACGCGTCGCGCAGGTCGATGAAGGCGACGCCGCCGTGGTCGCGCCGACGGTCGACCCAGCCCGTGAGGGTGACGGTCTGACCGGTGTGCTCGGCCCGCAGTGAGCCGGCCGTTCGGGTGCGCAGCACGGAGGGTTCCTTCCAGGTGGGCGGGTGGGGTCGCGCTCCCGGGACGGGGGCGCGTCCCGCGAAGTCTAGTGCGGGCGGGCGCCGGGGCTCGACCGGGATACCGTGGCGGGTGCCACCGGGCGGTGCCGGGCACCGTTGGCCGGTGGCGGCGCGCACCGGCCGGTGCGCGCCCGCACGAGGAGGGAGACCTGGTGGCACGCACCATCGCGACGAACCGGCGCGTCGAGCGCGACGAGCTCGTGGAGTTCCTGCGTTCGCGCCACGACGGCGTGCTCGTGACGACCCGCCGGGACGGTCGCCCGCAGCTCAGCCCGGTGACGTACGGGGTCGACGCCGAGGGTCGGGTGGTCGTGTCGACGTACCCGGAGCGCGCGAAGGCGGTGAACGTGCGCCGTGACGCGCGGGCGTCGCTGCTGTCGCTCGGCGAGCGGTACTCGGACCCGTGGGTGCAGGTCGACGGCGAGGCCGAGGTGATCGACCTGCCGGACTCCGTCGAGCCGCTCGTCGAGTACTACCGGTCGATCAGCGGCGAGCACCCGGACTGGGACGAGTACCGTGCCGCGATGGTCACGCAGGGCAAGTCGCTCGTGCGCCTGACGATCACGCGCTGGGGTCCGGTGGCGACGGGCGGCTTCCCGGCGCGCCTCGCCGACGCCTGACGGTCTCGCCGAGCGACGGCTGGGGCGCCGGCGACCGCAAGGGCACGGGCGAGCGCGGGGGGGACGAGCCCGCCTCGGAGCGGGGAGGCTGTCGAGCCGTGGCGGCACGCGCAGCGGCGTACCGTGCCGAGCATGCCGATCACCCTGTGCGTCCTGCTGTGGCCCACCGCGGGCGACGCCGACATGCTCACCGCGTACGAGGACGACGTCCTCGCCCTCGTGCCGGTCCACGGCGGGCGCGTGGTCTCGCGCGTCCGCGCGCTGCCCGGCCAGGACGCGTCGCTGCCGACCGAGGTGCAGGTCATCGAGATGCCCGACGACGACGCGCTCGCCGCGTACCTGGCCGACCCCGCGCGCGTCGCGCTGGCCGACGTCCGCGACCGGGCAGTGGCCCGGACGGACATCGTCCGGGTCAGCGCCGTGCCGCACCGCGACCGGCCCTCCTGACCCGCCTGCCGGGCGCACCGGCCGCGGTCGCGGCTCCTCCCGGCCCGGCGCCCCGTCAGAACAGGACCTGCTCCACTCCCCCGCCGACGACGTCCAGCCCCGCGCCGTCGACCGGCATCCCCGCGAGCGCCCCGTCGTGGCCGCGGTACCCCGCCGCCCGGTCGCCTCGTGCGATGCTCCCGGCCGGGTAGGCCCCGTCCGTCGGCGGGTCGGCGTCGCGCGGGCCGCCGCCGAGGCCGCCGAGCTCGCCGCGGCGGTACCGGCCCTCGACGCCCGCGGGGCCGCGGTGGCCCGAGACGGCGAAGCCGCGCGCCTCGAGCAGGGGACGCACGCGGTCCCAGAGCCACGACCGGTACGCCTTCGAGGCGTAGGTGCCGCGCGCGTAGACGCGCTCGTACCCGGGCACGAGCCGCGGGTGCTCGCGCGCGAGCCACCCCATGTACCACTCGCGCGTGCCGGGCTTGAGGTGCAGGGGCAGCACCGTGACCCCCGTCGCGCCGGCGTCCTTGACGGCGTCGAGCAGGTCGGTGAGCGCGCGCGTCGAGTCGGTGAGCCACGGCAGCACGGGAGCGACCATGACGCCGCACGGCAGGCCGGCCTCGCGGATCGCGCGGATCAGGTCGAGCCGGGCGCGCGGCGTGGGCGTGCCGGGCTCGACGCTCGCCTGGAGCGCGGGGTCGAGGAGGGCCAGGGAGACGCCGATCCCCACCTCGACGCGCGAGGACGCGTCGACGAGGAGCGGGAGGTCGCGGCGCAGGATGGTGCCCTTGGTGAGGATCGACAGCGGGGTGCCGGACCCGGCGAGCGCGTCGATGATGCCGGGCATGAGCCGGTAGCGGCCCTCCGCGCGCTGGTAGGGGTCCGTGTTGGTGCCGAGCGCGACCGGCTCGTGGGCCCAGGAGCGGCGCGCGAGCTCGGCGCGCAGCACCTCGTCCACGTTGACCTTGACGACGACCTCGCGGTCGAAGTCCTCCCCTGCGTCGAGGTCGAGGTACTGGTGGGTCGGGCGGGCGAAGCAGTTGTGGCTCACGACGCCCGCGGCGACGAAGTCGCGCGTGCCGGTGGTGATGTCGACGAGCTCGGTCTCCTCGCCCGGGCCGTCGAGGGCCTCGAGGGAGTCGACCCGCAGCCCGTCGCTGCCCGTCACGTCGCGGCCGTCGAGCACGGCGTCGCCGCCCGCGAGCGCCGCGGCGCCCGGGCCGACGAGCACGTCGCCGAGCGCGAGGTGGGCGCGGTGCCCGGCCCCGCCGACGACGTGGCGCCAGCCGCGCTCGGTGAGGAAGCGGTGGTCGCCGCTCGCGACGAGCCGGGTGCCGTCCGCGAGGGTGACGCGGTAGGCGCGCTTGCGCGTGGTCCAGCGGTCGAGGACGCGCGTGCGCACGTACCGGCGGTAGGCCCCGTGCGGGGCCGTCCCCACGATCTCGTCGCCGACGCGCAGGTCCCCGACGGGGCGCTGGGTGCCGTCGGCGAGCAGGACGGGGGTCTGCGGGTCGAGGCAGTACGAGCACGCGTGGCTGCAGCCCCGGTAGGGGTTGACGGTCCAGCGGAACGGCATGCGCGACATCGCCGGGACCTTGGACAGCGCGCTCCTGGCCGTCACCTCGTGGAACGTGATGCCCGCGAACTCGGGCGTGCGCACGCTGCGCACGAGACCCGCACGCTCCAGCCCCGGGAGCGCGCCGTCGTCCGCGCCGATCGCCTGTCCGTCCCACCGCACCCCGTCATTCGAACAGGTGTTCGAACGAGTGTCAAGGCGCTCGCGCGGTCGGGTCAGCGCGCGTCCTCCTCGACCCACGCCTGGAGCGTCGCGAGGTTCGCGAGCGGGACGAAGTGACCGATCCGGGGGTGGTCCAGCGCCACGCCGACGACCCCGGCCGCGCCGAGCGACGCGACGTAGCCGACGGCGTCCGGCATCGGCACGGCGAGCAGCGGCACCGGCTCGCCCGCCGGGACGACTCCGAGGGCGTGCGCCGCGTCGCGCGCGCGGGTGGCGCTGCTGTAGAGGCAGACCATCGGACCCTGCGGCGCGGCGACCGCGTAGGGTCTCGGCCGGTCGGGCTCGCCACGGGCGACGAAGAACCACGTCGCCAGGCGCGACACCTGTCGCCACAGGGCGACCTGCGCGGTCGTGTCCCCCGGCGCGGCCGCGCGGACCTCGCCGTCGAGGCGGTCCAGCTCGGCGACCGCCGCAGGGTCGTTGTCCGTCGTCATGCGTGCCTCGTCCCGTCGTGTCCCGGCCGTCCGCCGGCGGCGGGGCCCCGGCCACCCTCGCACACGTGCCGCGCGCCGTCCCGCTGCGTGAGACGCGGGTGTCCCCCGCGCGCCCGGCGGGCCTAGGGTCGGGCCGAACGCCCCCGGGGAGCGCACGAGCGCTGAGAGTGCAGGCCGGACACCCGTCCCACCCGCAGACCCGTGGAACCTGATCTGGTTCGTACCAGCGAAGGGAGCAGGGCCGACGTCACCGTCCCCTGCGCGCCGTGCCCGCGCGCCCGGCCGGACGCGCGGGGTGGCGGGCGGCGTCGTCGTGCACCCCTCGACCGGGGGCCCGACGGAGGGAAACCGCATGACCGAGCCCGGCACGACGCCCCCGCCCGCACCGCCCGCCGCGCGGACCCCGGCCACGACCACGACCGCGCCCCCGGCCGCGAGCGCGCCCGACACGAGGGTCCGGCCGCCGGGTGCCGGGGGCCGACGGCGCGGGCCGACGCTGCACGAGACGGTGCTCGTCGCGGTCCTCGGCGTGGTCTTCGGCTTCGTCTACTGGGCGTTCGTGCAGCTCTGGGCACCGCTGCAGATCCTCATGGGCCCGCTCGCGGACCTCGCGGCGAACGTGCTCGCGGGCGCATGGATCGTCGTCGGTCCGCTCGCCACCTACATCGTGCGCCGGCCGGGCGTGGGCGTCCTCGCCGAGACGCTCGCGGCGCTCGTGGAGGTCGTCTTCCTCGCCTCGCCCGCAGGACCGCTGCTCCTCCTCGTGGGGCTCGTCCAGGGCGCCGGCGCCGAGCTCCCCTTCGCGCTCACCCGCTACCGCCGGTTCGGGTGGGGCGTCTTCGTCGCGTCGGGCGTGAGCGCGGCGCTCGTCACGTTCGCGTTCAACGCGGTCCGCCTCGGCTGGCTCGGCCAGGACCTCGCGATGCTGCGCCTGGGCGTCCAGATCGTCTCGTGCGTGGTGCTGTGCGGGCTCGCGGCGCGCCTGCTCGGCGACGCGCTCGCACGCACCGGCGCGCTCGACGCCTTCGCGATCGGCGCGACCCGTGACTGACGGGTCCCGCGCGCCCCACGCCGTCGAGGCCGCGCACCTGGACGTGGCCCTCGGCCACCGCGCGCGCCCGGTGCTCCACGACGTCGACGTCGTCGTGCCCGCCGGCACGTCCCTGCTCGTCGTCGGCCCCTCCGGGTCGGGGAAGTCGACGCTCGTGCGCGCGCTCGTCGGCGTCGTCCCGCACACCCTGCCCGGCGTGGTGCGCGGCCACCTGCGCGTCGCGGGCACCGACCCGCGCGAGACGACGCCGGCCGCGCTCGCCGCGCACGTCGGCCTCGTGCAGCAGCGCCCGGGCGACCAGCTCTGCCTGGCGCGCGTGGACGACGAGCTGCGGTTCGCGCTCGAGAACCGCGGCACCGACCCGGCCACCGTGGACGCGCGCTCGACCGCGGCCCTGGAGTCCGCCGGGGCCGCCCACCTCCGCGACGGGCCGACGCACGCCCTGTCCGGGGGCGAGGCGCAGCGGGTCGCCCTCGCCGCGGCGCTCGTCGCCGACCCGGGGCTCGTGGTGCTCGACGAGCCGACGGCGCTCCTCGACCCGGCCGCCGCGCACGACGTCGGCACCCTCGTCGCCGGGCTCGCCCGGCCCACGACGCCGGTCGGTGGGTCCGACCAGCGGGACCCGGCGGGGCGGGCCCGCTCCGTCGTGCTCGTCGAGCACCGGCTCGACGAGCTCGGCACGCTGCCCGCGGCGACGCTCGCGCTCGACCGCGGCGGTCGCGTGCTCGCGCACGGCCCGACCGAGCGCGTGCTGCGCGAGCACGCCGGCGCGCTCGCCGCGCTCGGGTGCCGGCTCCCGCTCGCGGTCCGGCTCGAGCACGCGGGCGCGCCCGCGCCCCTCGGCGACCCCGCGACCGACGTCTGGCTCGTCGACCTCGCCCGGGGCACGCCCGCACGACGGGCCGGTCCCGCGCACGGGCCGGTGCTCCTGCGCGCACGGGGCCTGGGCGTGCTGCGCGGTGCGCCGGGCCGCCGCCGGCGCGGGGCACGACCCGTGGTGCGCGACGTCGACCTCGACGTGCGGGCGGGAGAGCTGCTCGCCGTCGTCGGGCCGAACGGCGGCGGCAAGTCGACGCTCCTGCGCGGCCTCGCCGGACTGGAGCGCACGACGGGAGTCGTCACCACGGACGCCGGGTCCGTCGCCCTGGTGCTCCAGGACCCCGAGCACCAGCTCCTGGCGCGCACCGTGCGCGAGGAGGTCGCGTGGTCCGCGCGGCGCGCGCGCCGTCCGGACGTCGAGGCGCGCACAGCACGGGCCCTCGAGCGGTTCGGCCTCGCCCACGTCGCCGACGAGAGCCCCTACCGGCTCTCCGGCGGCGAGCAGCGACGCCTGTCCCTCGCGGCCGCGACCGTGCTCGACCCGCCCGTCCTCCTCGCCGACGAGCCGACGTCCGGGCTCGACCGCACCCAGGCCGCCGCCGTCGCGCGCGCCCTGCGGGACCGGGCCGACGCGGGCGGTGCCGTGGTCGTCGTCACGCACGACCTCGCGCTCGCCGCCGCGGTCGCCGACCGCCTGGCCGTCGTCGTCGACGGCCGCCTCGCCGCCGTCGCCCCGCCGCCCCACGTCCTCGCCGACGACGCGCTGCGGGCCCGGGCCGGGCTGCGCCTGCCACCCCTGCTCGCGTGGTGGTCGCGCGTCGGCCGCGCCCGCGGCGTCGACCCCGGGGCGCTCGTGCGCGCGCTCGACGCCGCCACCGACGCGGCGACGGTGCCCGCCGCCTTCGCGGGGTCGCCCCCGTGACCGCTGCCCGCCCGACCCCGCTCGAGCGGTGGAACCCGACCGTCAAGCTCGCGACGGTGCTCGTCCTGTCGACCGGCGCGCTGCTCGTCACCGACCCCGTCACGCCCGCCGTCGGGTGGGCGCTCACGGTCGTCGCGCTGCTCGCGCTCGGCCGGGTGCGCGTGCGCGCGCTCGCCCTCGCGCACGTGCCCTTCGTGCTGCTCGCGACGAGCCTGCTCGTCGTCAACGTCGTGACACGGCCCGGCGGCGAGACCCTGGCGCTCGGGCCGCTCACGGTCCCCGTGGACGGGCTCGCCGTCGGTGCGGGGCTCGCCGTGCGCACGCTCTTCGTGGGCGCGCTGTCGCTCACGCTCGTCCTCGCGACCGACCCCGTGCGCCTCATGACCAGCCTGCACGAGCACGCGCGGCTGCCCGCGACGTGGACGTACGCGGTGCTCGCCGCGCACCGGCTGCTCACCGAGCTCCCGGAGGCGTGGCACACGATCCGCTGCGCCCAGGCCGTCCGCGACCCGCGGCGCCGTCCCGGCACGCTCCCCCGGTCACCCCGGGCGCTCGGCGCGGCGGCGTTCGCCCTGCTCGTCGGCGCGGTGCGGCGCGCCGAACGGCTCACCGTCGCGCTCGAGTCGCGCGGGCTCGGGTCCGGGCCGCGCACGTCCTCGCGGCCCGTCCCGCTCGTCCCGGCCGACGTCGTCGCCGCCGGGGTGGTGCTCGCCGTCGCGACGGCCGTCGTCGTCGTCGGCGTGCGCGCAGGCTGGGTGACGGGGATCGGGGCGCTCACCGCGTGAGCGCGCCGCGGGCCGGGACGGGCCCGTGGCGCGCTCACGCGGCTCGACGACGACGCGCTCGGCGAGGACCGCGACCGACGACGCCGGCCGCGTCACGCCGTCCGGGCGTCAGCCGCCCGCGGGCACCACGCGCGGGAGGAGGTCCTCCGCGGGCGGCTCCCACGTCGTCGCGTCCGCGTCGACCTGCTCGCCGGAGCGGATGTCCTTGACCTGGTCCGGCGTGCGGGCGCCGTCCTCGTCGACGCGGCCGGGGAACCACACGAACGGGATGCCGCGGCGGTCGGCGTAGCGGATCTGCTTGCCGAACTTCGCGGCGGCGGGCGCGACCTCGACGGGGATGCCGCGCGAGCGCAGCGCGGTCGCGACCGCGTCGGACTGCTCGCGCGTCTCCTCGCTCGTCACCGCGACGACGACGGCGCTCGGCACCGAGCGCGTCGCGCGCACCAGCCCCGCGGACAGCAGGCGCGACACGAGGCGGGACACCCCGATCGACAGGCCGACGCCCGGGTACGTGTTCGCGCCGTCGGAGGCGAGCGTGTCGTAGCGCCCGCCGGAGCAGATGGAGCCGAGCTGCTCGTGGCCCACGAGGACCGTCTCGTAGACCGAGCCCGTGTAGTAGTCGAGCCCGCGCGCGATCTTGAGGTCGGCGACGACGGCGCCCGGTGCGCGCACGCTCGCGGCCTCGACCAGCGCGCCGAGCTCCGCGAGCCCGGTCTCGAGCAGCTCGCTCTCCACGCCGTGCTCGGCCGCGAGCGCCCGGACGCGGTCGACCACGCCGGTGTCGCTGCCGCTGATGCCCGCGAGCGCGAGGCACGCCTGCGCCTGCTCGGGGGTCGTGCCCGCCTCCGAGACGAGCAGCGCGGCGACCTTCTCGGGGCCGACCTTGTCGAGCTTGTCGATCTGGCGCAGGACCTCGTCCACGGCGTCGATCCCGAGGCCGCGGTAGAAGCCCTCGGCGACACGGCGGTTGTTGACGAGCACGCGGACCTCGGGCACGCCGATGTCGCGCAGCGCGCCGAGCGCCTCGGCCATGACGAGCGGCAGCTCGACCTCGTAGTGGTAGGGCAGCTCGCCCGCACCGACCACGTCGATGTCGGCCTGCGTGAACTCGCGGAAGCGGCCGTCCTGGGGGCGCTCGCCGCGCCACACCTTCTGGATCTGGTAGCGCTTGAACGGGAACGCGAGGTGCCCGGCGTTCTCGAGGACGTAGCGCGCGAACGGGACCGTGAGGTCGAAGTGCAGGCCGAGCTGCTTGTCGCCCCGGCCCGCCGCGTCGGCGTCGCCCGCCTCCTCCTGCAGGCGCCGCAGGACGTAGACCTCCTTGGACGTCTCGCCCTTGCGCAGGAGCTGGTCGAGCGGCTCGACCGCGCGCGTCTCGATCCCGCCGAACCCGTGCAGCTCGAACACCCGGCGCAGGGTGTCGAGGACGTGCTGCTCGACGATCCGACCGTCGGGGAGCCATTCGGGGAAACCGGAGAGAGGTGTGGGCCTGGCCATGGGTCAGATCTTCCCAGACGCGGGCCGCCCCGGCCGCATCGTCCCGGCCGACGGACGCGCCTCAGCCGGCGAGGAACGGGTTGATCGCGAGCTCGCGCGCGACCGTCGTGGCCGGACCGTGCCCGGGCAGCACGTCCCACGCCGGGTCGAGGCGCGCGACGACGTCGCGCAGGGTCCGGGCCATCGTCGCCCCGTCGCCGCCGGGCAGGTCGGTGCGCCCGACCGAGCCCGCGAACAGCACGTCGCCGCTGAGCACGACGCCCGCGCCGGGCGAGCCCGCGAGGTACAGCGTCGAGCCCTCGGTGTGCCCCGGCGCGCCGACGGCGCGCAGCACGACGCCGCCCCACCGCAGCTCGCGGGCCTCGCCCGGCCCTGCGTCGAACGTCTCCACGCGGCCCGGCTCGCGGTAGTCCTCCGGCCGCGCCCCCGCGGCCGCGAGCGCGGCGCCGAGCGGTCCCGACGCGAGGGCGCTCCCGCGCGTCCCGGCGTGCTCGAGGCTCCCGAACGGGTCCGCGAGCCGGTACGCGTCGGCCGCGTGCAGCACGACGGGGACGTCGAGGCGGTCCGCGAGCGCCGCCGCGTCCCACGTGTGGTCCACGTGCCCGTGGGTCGCGAGCACGGCCCGCGGCGCGAGCCCCGCGTCCCGGACGTGGGCGACGACGGCGTCGGCGACCCCGGCGCCGGCGTCCACGACGACGCAGTCCCCGCCGGGCGCGCTCACGACCGTGCAGTTGGTGCCGAACACGGGGGCGACGACGACGTGCAGCGCCACGTGGGGTGCTCCCGGGGCGTCGTCGGGCGGGCTCGGGGGCGTCGTTCCGGAGGGTCGGTCCACACCGCCGAGCGTAGCCGCGGGCGCCCGCCGGGGTCGGGCCGGGCTGCGCCCGGCCCGCGCGCGCCGTGGGGCGGTCGATACCGGACCGTGACCTGGGCGCGGCAAATCCACCCGCCACCAGGGTCCTCGGTGCCTACACTGTCCCCTACCGACCGCGGCTGCACCGGGGTCGACCGTGCGCGCCGTCGCGGCGCCGGACGAAGGAGCTGGGGTGTCGACGAAGAGTCGGGAGCGCGAGCAGGCGCGTCGTCGTGAGGAGAAGTGGGAGCGTCACGTGGCCCAGCTCCGCGCGAGGCGCCAGCGGACGTGGTCGATCGTCGGCGTCGTCGCGGCCCTCGTCGTGATCGGCGTCGCCGTGTGGTGGGCGCTGTCCGCCGCGCAGAGCCCTGGCACCGACCCCGGCGCGGACCCCGCGGGCGAGACCGCGCCGTCGGGCGAGCACACGCTGCCGCCCGCGTCCGCCGCGGAGGGCCGCGAGTGGACGTCGACGCTCACCACGAGCGCGGGCGACATCACGCTCACGCTCGACGGCGCCGCCGCGCCCCAGGCGGTCGCGAGCTTCGTGGCGCTCGCCGAGTCCGGGTACTTCGACGGCACGTCGTGCCACCGCCTCACGACGTCGGGCATCTACGTGCTCCAGTGCGGCGACCCGACCGGCACGGGCACGGGCGGGCCCGGCTACTCGTTCGGCCCCATCGAGAACGCCCCGACCGACGACGTCTACCCGGCCGGCACGGTCGCCATGGCGCGCCAGGGCGGGAACGCCGAGTCGATGGGCTCCCAGTTCTTCCTCGTCTACGAGGACTCGACCATCCCGTCCGACGTGGCGGGTGGTTACACGGTGTTCGGCACCATCACGTCCGGCCTGGACGTCGTCCAGGCAGTCGCTGACGCGGGGACGCAGGACGGATCCGGCGACGGGTCTCCTGCCACCCCGGTCACCATCGAAGGAGTTGAGACCCAGTGAGCGATCCCGCCAACGACCAGGCGAGCGCACCGGCACCGGAGCCCGCGGAGGCGAGCGAGACCGGACGGGTCGACGCGACGGACGTGGAGCCGACGACCGACGCGGCCGACACCCCCGCCGAGGCGACGCCGTCGCAGGACGCCCCCGCGACCACCGAGAGCGCCGCCGAGCCGGTGGCGGCCGACGAGGCACCGGCGGTCTCCGCCGACGACGACGCGACCGCTCCGGCCGAGCCCGTGGACACCACGGCGACCGAGACCCCTGCCGACGCGCCCGCCGAGGACCCCGCGCAGGCCGCGGCACCCGCCGAGGACCCCGCGCAGGCCGAGGTGGCGGACGCACCGGCGGCCGAGGCTCCCGCCCCTGCGGCGCAGGACGCGCCGGCCGCCGAGGGTGACGCCGCGGCCGCCGCGCCGACGCCGCGGCCCGCGGCCCCCCGACC
>NZ_JAAFAN010000046.1:0-35898 GCF_010287905.1 Cellulosimicrobium composti | reverse complement strand
CGGTCGCGGTAGAACACGTCGCCCTGGCGTCCGCCGGTCAGGAACACCTGCCGCAGGTCGTCCGACACCCGCCCCCGTCGCAGGTGCTTGCCGAGCCGCAGCAGCGCGTCCTCGACCGGGCCGTCCGACGTGGTGGTCATGCCCCGCACCCGTCGTGCCCCGCGGCCGTCGCCGCGGCTCGACCGGGTGGAGCCGGCGCCGGCGACGTCGACGGCGCGGACACGTACGACATTCGAGCCTCCTGGAGCGAGCAGGGTGGGCGTTCGGTCGGTCTACTCGCCACTATGCCCACGGCGACCGGGAAGCGCGCGCCGAAACCTTCCCTCGCACGGCCGTGCGCCGGGCCGGCGCGACGCTCGCTACGGTGACGGCATGACCGAGCGCCCTTCCCCGCCGACCGTCGCCGTCGTCACCGTGTCCGACCGCTGCTCGCGCGGCGAGGCCGAGGACCGGTCGGGGCCGCTCCTCGCGGGGCTGGTCGAGGCGGCGGGCTGGCCCGTGGCCCGGGACCTCGTGCCCGACGGCGCCGCGTCGGTGCGCGACGCCGTCACCCGGGCGGTCGCGGCGGGCGCGCGCGTGGTGCTCACGACGGGCGGGACCGGCGTCGGCCCGCGGGACGTCACGCCCGAGGGGACGCGCGAGGTCGTGGAGCAGGAGATCCCCGGCATCGCCGAGGAGCTGCGTCGGCGCGGCGCCGCGCACGTGCCCGCGGCGGTGCTGTCGCGCGGGATCGCGGGACTGGTGCCGGGCCCGGCCGGGAGGGCGCTCGTCGTCAACCTGCCCGGCTCGACGGGCGGCGCGCGCGACGGCTGGGCGGTGCTGGAGCCGCTCGTGCCGCACGTGCTGGCCCAGCTCGACGGCGGCGACCACTGACGGTCGCGCGCGGGACCGGAGCGGGTCAGCCGCCGGCGAAGGGTGGGAGGACGTCGACGGTCTCGTCCGCGCCGACCGGGGCGTCGTCGCTCGACGCGCGCACGCCCCCGACGAGGAGCGAGCAGCGCGGCAGGACGTCCGCGAGGCCGGCGTGCCGCGCGACGAGGGCCGCGTGCAGCTCGCCGACCGTCGCGGCGTCGACGGTCTCGGTCTCGGTGCCGGCGGCGTCGCGCGCGCCGGCGAAGTAGCGGACGGTCGCCACGCTCACTCCCCGGGCGCGGTGCCGGGGAGCTCGGGCTCCGGCTCCCAGGCGAGCGCGAGCTCGGCGGCCCGGTCGAGGACCTCCTGCACGCCGCGGCCGGACCCGTCGTGCGCCGCGAGGCCCGCGACGTAGCCCGCGACGAACGTCGTGAGGGGCGCGGCGGGCCGCTCGATGCCGTGCGCGGCGTCGCGCGCGAGGTCGAGGATCGCGCCGATGTCGACCACCGCGGGGTCGAGGTCGAGGTCCTGCGCGAGCGCGTCGACCCAGCGTTCGAGGTTCGTCATCCAGACCTCCGGGTGTCGTCGGGGTGGCCGGGCGCCGGGCGTGCGTCCGCGCCGAGGCGGCGGTCGTGCTCGCGGGCATCCTCCCACGTGTCCACGTCGTCGGTGGCGCCGTCGTCGTCCGGGACGCCGAGCACCGGCAGGTCCGCGAGCAGGCGGCGCACCGACGCGCCGTGCGCGGTGGGCAGCGCAGCGAGCGCGGCGTCGAGCGCGGCCCGCTCGTAGAGTCCCACGAGCCACTGCTCGCGTCCGTCGCGCACGGCGAGCACGCCCGCCTCGTCGTGCGTCCGGCGGCGCGCGGCGTCGAGCAGCGCCGGGACGGCCCGGGCCGCGCCGGGGACGTCGCACGCGAGGACGAGCACCCAGGGTGCGGCGCCGTCGTCGGGCAGCGCGGCGAGACCGGCGGCGATCCCGGCCACCGGCCCGCCGAACGGCGGGTCCTCGCGCGTCAGCACGTAGCGGCCGGGGGCGGCGAGGTCCTCGGGCCCGACGACGACCGTCCGCCGCGCCCCGCGCGTCGCCGCGAGCGCGTGCTCCAGCAGGGGGCGACCCCCGACGACGACCCCCGGCTTGGGCGTCCCGAGGCGCGCCGCGCGACCCCCGGCGAGCACGACGGCGTCGTGCACGACGGCGGCCGCCTCGCCCTCGGGAGGGGTCGTCACGGCGCGCGGTGCCAGTCGCCGGACTTGCCGCCCGTCTTGGCGACGAGGCGCACGTCCGTGAGCTCGACGGACTTGTCGAGGCCCTTGACCATGTCGACCACGGCGAGCCCGGCGACCGCGACGGCCGTGAGCGCCTCCATCTCGACGCCCGTGCGGTCCGCGGTCCGGACGGTCGCGGTGACGTCGACGCCGTGGTCGCCCACGACGAGGTCGACGACCGCGCCGTGCACCCCGATGACGTGCGCGAGCGGCAGGAGCTCGGCCGTCCGCTTGGCGCCCGCGATGCCGGCGATGCGCGCGACGGCGAGCACGTCGCCCTTGGGGACCGTGCCGTCGCGCAGCGCGGCGACGATCTCGGGCGAGCACCGCACGACCCCGGTGGCGGTCGCGGAGCGGACGGTCGGCTGCTTGGCGGTGACGTCGACCATGCGCGCGTGCCCGCGCTCGTCGAGGTGCGTGAAGCTCATGGCGCCACTCTCGCACGCGCGTCCCGCCCGGCACACGGGCCGTTCGGCCCGGCCCGGGTCGTCAGTCGAGCAGCAGCACGCGCACCGCGTCGCCCGGCTCGACCGCGGTGACGTCGGCGGGGACGACGGCGACGGCGTCGGCGTGCGCGAGCGCGCTCACGCGGTGGGAGCCGGAGCCGTGCGTCGGCGTCTCGCCCGGGCGCGGCTCGCGCGCGCGGCCGGCCGGGACGACCTCGGTCCCGTCGGGCGCGGTGTGCCGCACGAGGACGAGCTGCTCACGCCCCGCGGGCGACGGCCACCCCTCCCCGGCCACGCGCCCGACGAGCGCGCGCCGCGGTTCGGGGACGCCGCGCAGCCGGTCGAGCACGGGCCGCACGAACAGCTCGAACGACACGAACGCGCTCACGGGGTTGCCCGGGAGCGCGAGCCACGGGACACCGCGCCAGCGCGCGAGACCCTGCGGCTTGCCGGGCTGCATGCCGACGGCGACGAGCCGCGCGTCGGTCACGGCGCTCTCCCACGGCGTCCCCGCCCGGCTCGCGCCGTCGAGGACCTCGCGCACCACGTCGAACGCGCCCGCGCTCACCCCGCCCGTGCTCACCAGCAGGTCGGGCGCGGCGCCGTCGAACGCCGCGAGCACGCCGTCGAGGGCCGCGACGAGCGCGCCCGCGGCGTCCCCGACGCCTCCCCGGCGCACCACGTCCGCCCCGGCCGCGCGTGCGGACGCCGCGAGCAGCACGGAGTTCGAGTCGGGGATCCGGCCCGGGCCCGGCGCGGTGCCGGCCGCGACGAGCTCGCTGCCCGTCGAGAGCACCGCCACGCGCGGGGCCCGGTGCACGGTCACGGTCGCGTGCCCCGCGGCCGCCGCGACGCTCACGTGTCGTGCGGTCAGGACGACGCCCGCCGCGACCACGACGTCGCCCCGGCGCACGTCCTCCCCGCAGGGGCGGACGTGCCGCCGCGACGCGTCGTGGATCGCGACCGTCGTGGGCGCGCCGCCCGTCGCGCCCGGCGCGAAGCGCCCCGTCGACGTGCGCTCGACGGGCACCACGACGTCCGCGCCCGCGGGGACGGGCGCGCCCGTCATGATCCGGACCGCCTCGCCCGGGCCGGGCCCCGCCCCGCCCGGGTCGCCGGCCGCGACGTCGCCCACGACGCGCAGCACCACGGGCGACGCCGTCGTCGCCCCGGCCACGTCCGCGGACCGCACCGCGTAGCCGTCCATCGCGGACGCGTCGAACGGGGGCGCGTCGAGCGTCGAGACGACGTCGGCCGCGAGCACCGACCCGACCGCGGCGTCGAGCGGGACGGGCGCGGTCGGCGTCGGGCGGACGAGCGCGAGCGCGTCGTCGGCGTGCTGGGCGATCGTCCGGCGCGGCTCGCGGGTCATGCCCGCACGGTAGCCGAGCCCGGGTGCCGTCCGCGGGGGAGTGGGTTACGTTGGTGGGACGGAGTCATGAAGCGGCCCGAAGCCCCCCGAAACCTGGGAGGACACCATGGCCTCGATCTCCGTGAGCCCCACCACCACGCTCGACCAGACGGCCCCCGTACGCCCCGCAGCACTCGCCGAGGTGCTCGCCGTCGGCACCCACCTCCTCGTGGGTCAGTACCGGGTCGAGCTGGCCACCGGGACCTGGTGGTGGTCGGACGAGGTGTACACCATGCACGGCTGGGAGCCGGGCGACGTCGTGCCGAGCCTCGACACGCTCCGCTCCCGCAAGCACCCCGACGACCGCGCCCGCGTGGTGCGCGCCGCGACGGACGCGATCCGCTCCGGCCGCCCCTTCTCGTGCGCGCACCGCATCGTCGACGGGCACGGCAAGGCCCGTTCCGTCGTCGTCACCGGGCAGGGCCGCCGCGACGCGCGCGGCCGCGTCGTCGAGATCGCGGGCTACGTCGTGGACGTGAGCCCGAGCCACAAGGAGGCGCTCGAGCGCGAGTCGCAGCGCGCTGTGACGCGCGCGTTCGTCAGCCAGGCCGCCGTCGAGCAGGCCAAGGGCGTGCTCATGGCGGTCCACGGCGTCGACGACGTCGCGGCCGGCCAGCTCCTCGCGGAGGCCGCCGGCGAGGCCGGCGTCCCCGTCCAGGAGACCGCGGCCCAGGTGATGCGCGCGCTGAGCAAGGCTGGCGGCGTCGGCCCGACGGCGGAGGCGACGGTCGCGGGTGCGCTCGCCGCCGTGCGCCCGGTCGCCCGCCCCCGTGCGCACGAGGCGCAGCTCGCGCGTCGTCGCGAGCCGGCCCGCTCGTGAGCGCGGACCCCACCGGACGAGGAGGAACCCCATGACGGACGGTGCCGGCTTCCCGGCGCAGCAGCAGGAGCCCCCCGGCCTCACCCGACCCATGGACCCCGTGCCCGACCACGGCGAGACGTCGTACCGCGGCAGCGGCCGCCTCGACGGCCGCAGGGCGCTCGTCACGGGCGGGGACTCGGGCATCGGCCGGGCGGTGGCCATCGCGTTCGCGCGCGAGGGCGCCGACGTCGCGATCGGCTACCTGCCCGAGGAGCAGGAGGACGCCGAGGAGACGGCGCGCTGGGTCCGCGACGCGGGCCGCACGTGCGTCCTCCTGCCGGGGGACGTGACCGACGAGGCGACCGCGCGGGCCCTGCCCGGGCGGGCGGCCGCGGAGCTCGGCGGGCTCGACGTGCTCGTCAACAACGCGGGGTTCCAGATGGCGCGGCGGGACTCGTTCGAGGACGTCACGACGGACGAGATCGACCGCGTCCTCAAGACCAACCTCTACGCGCTGCTGTGGATCACGCAGTCGGCGCTCGAGCACCTGGGCGAGGGCGCGGCGATCGTCAACAACTCGTCGATCCAGGCGTTCCAGCCCTCGACGTCGCTGCTCGACTACGCAGCGACGAAGGCCGCGATCAACAACCTCACGGTCAACCTCGCGGCGGAGCTCGGCCCGCGCGGCATCCGCGTGAACGCGGTCGCGCCCGGTCCGATCTGGACGCCGCTGCAGCCCGCGACCCAGCCCGAGGAGAAGATCGAGAAGTTCGGGCAGGACACGCCGCTCGGCCGGGCCGGGCAGCCCGCCGAGGTGGCGCCGGCGTTCGTCTTCCTCGCCTCGACGTCGGACGCGAGCTTCGTCTCGGGCACCGTCCTCGGGGTCACGGGGGGCAAGCCCGTGTTCTAGACGGGCACTCCTCCCCGGGCGGGCCGCGGACGGGTCGGCCGAGGACCGCGTCCCGCCCGGGAGGGTCGGAGGGCGGGCGGCAGCGCCCGCCCGGGGGTGGGTCCTTCGCGAGAGCGACGGCGCCCGTGACGGGATCAGCCGCCACGCCTTGTGCGGGCGAGACGGCCACCGCCCCCGCCTCGCCCGGGCCGTCCGGCCCGGGCGAGGTCCCCGGCGCGCTCGGCGCCGTCCGGACGTACGCTGGCGGTCGGAACCGAGACACGGCGGAGGAGGCGGCGCATGATCACCGAGCCCGGCACGAGCGGGACCGTGCGACCCCAGGGGGTCGGCGGACCGCTGACGGACGTTCCGCTCGTGGAGCTCATGGCCGAGGAGGCCACGGTCGCCGGGCTCATCGCCGAGGCCGCACGGACCCTCGCGGACGAGCCGACGCTCCAGCAGACCCTCGACCGGGTCGTCGAGCTCGCCGTGTCGATGGTCGACGGGTGCGAGTCCGCCGGCATCTCCCTCGTGACGCGCCGCAAGATCGAGAGCCCGTCGGTCTCCGACCCGCTCGTCGCCCGCGGCGACGCCCTCCAGTACGAGCTCGACGAGGGGCCGTGCCTCGACGCGATCCGCGAGCACGCGCTCGTGGAGTCGGGCGACGTCGCGGCCGACCCCCGCTGGCCCCGGTGGGCGCCGCGCGCCGCGGCCGAGCTGGGCGTGCGCTCGATGCTGTGCGTCCAGCTCTACACGTCCGCGAACGCGCACGGCGCGCTCAACATGTACGCGACGACGCGCGACGCGTTCGGCCCGGACTCCCACCACCTCGCGTCGACGTTCGCCGCCGTCGCGGCGGCCGCGATCTCGGCCGCGCGCACGGAGGAGCAGCTGCAGTCGGCGGTGCAGACGCGCACCCTCATCGGCCAGGCGCAGGGCATCGTCATGGAGCGCTACTCGCTCACCGCGGCGCGCGCGTTCGCGGTCATGAGCCGCGTGTCGCAGGACGCGAACATCAAGATGGTCGATCTCGCGCGCGAGATCGTCGACACCCGCCGCATCCCCAGCGTCGGGGAGGCGCGGGACGACTGACGCGCGCGCCCGGTCTCCGGGGCGTGCTCCGGCCGCCCGTCGGCTCAGGCGCCGGCGCCGGTCCGCTCGTCGTGCGACGCCCCGGCGTCGGCCAGGATCGCGTCGACCCGGCGGCGCACGTCCTCGTCGACCAGGGGAGCGGGCTCGTCGCCGTCCGCCGCGAGGCCGTCGACGAGGCGCCGCGAGAGTTCGCGCACCGGGACGTTGGCGACGTTCGAGCGGCGGCGCAGCACCGCGAACGCCTCGTCCGCGTCGATGCGCAGGGACGCCATGAGCACGCCTTTCGCCACGTCGATGACCGACCGCGACGCGTCCGACGCCTGGATCGAGGCCGTCGCCTCGCGGCGCGCGGCCTCGGCGTGCGCCGCCGTGAGGTCCACGAAGTAGCCGACGACCTGCGCCCACGGCAGGTCGCCGCCCGGGTGGGTGGCCTGCGCCGCGACCGCGAGCGTGCGAGTCACGCCCGACGCGTCGACGATGCGGTGCATGGACCCGAACGGCTCACCCGTGCGTGCCGCCTGGGCGAGCTCCTTCGCGACGCGCTCGCGGTCGTCGGGGTGCTTGTGGGAGAGGACGAGGGCGGTCGTCGGGACGACCTCGCCGGGGGAGAACCCGTGCATCTCGTACACCTCGTCGGACCACCACCACGTGTCCGTCGCGACGTCCACGCGGAAGCGGCCCACCGGCTGCGGGTCGCCCGGGCCGAGTGCGGCGAGCAGGTCGGCGAGCGCCGGTGGGACGTCGTCGTCGGGAGCGGTGACGTCGTCGCGCATTGCAGAGTCCATCGATGGGGGTCCCCGAGGGTCGAGCAGGACGGAGCCGATTCCTGACCCCAACGGGAGGAAGATTAGCGCAGCGACGGTGCGAGGGAGGACCTGTGGACAACGATGTCACGGACGGCCGTGACGAGTCGCCGGACGAGCGCTCCGACCGCAACTGGGTCGAGCTGCTCCAGGAGCTGCGCGTCATGCAGATGGGCGTGCAGATCCTCACCGGGTTCCTCCTCACGCTGCCGTTCCAGCAGCGCTTCGGCGACCTCGACACCTTCCAGACCGGTGTCTACCTCACGCTCGTGGCGCTCGCCGTGCTCTCGACCGGCCTGTTCGTCACGCCCGTGAGCCTGCACCGCGCGCTGTTCCGCAAGCACCGCAAGACGACGCTGGTCACCCTGAGCGACCGCATCGCCCGGGCCGGCGTGCTCGTCCTCGCTTTCGTCGTCACGGGGACGGTGCTGCTCGTCGTCGACGTCGTGGTGGACCGGACGGCGGCGCTGTGGTCGAGCGCGGTGGCGCTCGTCCTGCTCGTCGGGCTGTGGTTCGTCATGCCGCGGCTCGTCGCGCACGGCCCCGCGGAGCGCGTCTGAGCGCGGCGCGTCAGGGGGTGGCGGCCTCGGCGCGCGCCCGGACGCCGCGGCGCACCGGACCGAGCGTGAACAGCAGGGTGACCAGGGCCGTGACGGCGAGCAGCGCGAACCCGAGCCCGTACGTGCCGTCGAGCTGGTAGACGGCGCCCATGAGCAGCGGCGGGATGAAGCCGCCGAGCCCGCCCGCGGCCCCCACGAGGCCCGTGACCGCACCCACCTTCTCGACCGGCGCGACCTTCGACACGAGCGCGAACGTCGCGCCCGACGACGCGCCGAGCGCCGCCGCGAGCCCGAGGAACGCGACCGTCCCGACCGGCACGAGCGACGGCTGGAACGCGACGACCGCGGCGAGCCCCGTCACGACGGCGAAGCACCCCACCGAGACGGGCACGCCCCCGAACCGGTCGGACAGCGCGCCGCCGACGGGACGCATGACCACGGCGAGCACGACGAACCCGGCGGTGCGGGCCGCGGCGTCGGAGGCGGTGAGGTCGTAGGCGTTGACGAGGAACGTCGGCAGGTAGACGGAGAACGCGACGAACCCGCCGAACCCGACCGCGTAGAGCCACGAGAGCTGGAGGGTCGCGGGGAGGCGGAACGTCTGCCACGTGCGCGCCCAGAAGCCGCCCGCGGGCGCGGTGCCGCGACCGGGCGGCACGCGCAGCAGGAGCCACGCCACGACGGCGAACACGGCGAGCACGGCGGCGACGAGCAGGAACGGCGCGGCGTCGCCCCACGCGTCGCGGATGCGCACGGTCGTGAACGCCGAGATCGCGGTGCCGCCCATGCCCATGCCGAAGACGCCGACGGCCGTGCCCCGGCGCGCGGGCGGGTACCACGCGTTGACGAACGGGACCCCGACGGCGAACGCGGTGCCGCCGAGCCCGAGGAAGAACCCGCCGACCAGGAGCGCGACGAAGCTGTCCGCGACGAGGCCCACGAAGAGCACGGGCAGGATCGTCAGCGCGCTCACGAGCGGGAACATCACGCGCGCGCCGAACCGGTCGGTGAGCGCCCCGACGGGGATGCGGCCGAGCGACCCGACCACGACCGGGACGGCCACGAGGACGGACACCTGGACGTCGGTGAGGTCGTAGAGCTGGCCGTACGCCGCGCCGAGCGGGCTGATGAGCGCCCACGCCCAGAAGTTCACGGCGAAGCCGATCGTCGCGAGGACGAGCATGAGCGTCGGGGACGCCGACGCGGGCGGCGGCTGCGCCGCGGAGGGTTCGACGGTCCCGCTCGCGTCCTGCTGCGCCATGGCGACTCCTGAGCCGAGGGTGCCCGCCGTCGGGCACGAGGGAGGTCGTTGCGTCCAGCGACTCCACGCTAACGACGCTCGTCGCGCCGCGCGCGCGGAACCCCCCGTACCGTGGGGGCGTGCTCGACTGGCTCTTCGGGGGCGTGGCCCTGCTCAACGTGTACGCGCTCGCCCTCGTGGTGCTGCGCGCCCCGCTCTACCGCACGCGCGTGTACCGCCCGATGCTGCTCAACATCGGCCTGTCCATCGCCCCCGTGATCGTGCTGGGTCTCGTCGTCCTCGTCGACGCCGTGCTCATCGCCGGCGGCGCGCCGCCCGCGGTCGTCTTCACCGTGGCCGGCGCGGGCCTCCTCGTCTGGCTCCTGCTCCTGCCCAACGCGGGCTACCTCGTCACGGAGCTCAACTACAGCCACCGGCGCGAGGACGAGCGCGTCCCGCTCTGGTACGACATCGTCGCAGTCCTCACGCTCGCGATGTCGGGCGTCATGAACACGGTCGTCAACGTGTTCCTCGCGCAGGCGCTGCTCGTCATCGTGCTGTACCCGAACGACGACGACCCGTTCCACCGGCCCGTCTCGTGGATCGTCGCGCTCGCGCTCCTCGCGCTCGTGACCGTGGGCATCTACCTCGGCCGGTACGTGCGCTTCAACAGCTGGGACCTGGCCCACCCGGTCCAGTTCGTGCGCAAGCTCGTGCGGCACTTCCGGGCCCGCGGCACCGTGCGCGACGCGCTGCTCTTCGTCGTGCTGCACACCCTGTTCTTCGCGCTGATGTACGCGATCGTCATGGGCCCCGTGACGACGCTGCTCGTGCGCGGGGCCTGACGCCGCCCACCGCCCCCGTAAAATGCGCGCCGTGACGACGACCGCGCCGAGGGCCGCCCGGGACGTGCCGCTGGTCCGCGCCGTCGTCGGGACGTGGCCCCGCCGCGTGGCGCTCGGCGTCGTCGTCGGCGTCGTGGCCAGCACGGTCGCGGCTGGCGGGCTCGCGCGCCACGTCGCCGCCGACGCCGGCCCGGCCCGCGCGGTCGCGGGCGAGGCCGTCGCGACGGGCCCCTTCGACGTCACGGTGCGGTCGTGGACCGTGACGGACGCCGTGCGGGCCGACGACCTCGAGGGTGCGGGCGCCGACGCGTGGCTCGTCGTGGTCGTGGGGGCCGACAACGCGGACCGCGAGTCGCGCCGCCTCGACCGCACGGCCGTGACGCTCCCGGACGCCCTGCCCGGCGGGCTGGCGCTCGCGGGGGACGCGGAGCCGGACCGGCCTGACCCGACGCTGCTCGTGCGCGACGCGTCGGCCTACCCGCTGCTGCAGCCCGGGCTGCCCGAGGACGTCGCCCTGCTGTGGCCGGTGACGCTGGACGCCGAGGACGCGCTCCTCGACGGCGGGCCCGACGAGCCGCTCACGGTGACGCTCCCGGAGTTCCGGTACCGCGACATGACGGTCGGCGGGGGACGACGGTGGGCCGAGACCGGCGACGTCGTGCTCGTCGACGTCCCGCCCGGCGACGTGCCGCCCGGGATCGTGGACCCGCCCGAGGACGAGGAGGACTGGTGACCGAGCCCGCCGCGGCGACGACCGCCGTCGTGCACCCCGAGGACGCACCTGCCCCGCGTCCGCGGCGCGCCGACCGGGCCGCGACCGTCGTGCTGCTCGTCCTCGCCGTCGTCGTCGGGGCGGCCGTCGCGCGCGTCGACACGTGGTGGCCCACGCTCACGCCGACGACGACGCGCGGCGACGTGGGCGACGTCGTCACCGCGGGTCCGTTGCGCGTGCGGGTCGACGACGTGCGCACGGGCACCACGCTCGAGGACGGGTACGACACGCTCACGACGGGCGGCGTCTGGGTCGCCGTCGACCTCGCCGTGTCCGCCTCGACGCGCGAGGCGAGCATCGACACGCTCGAGCTGCGCGACGCCGCGGGTCGGGACCACGAGGCGTCGCAGCGCGCGGGGAACCGCATCCTCAGCCGGTACGTGGACCCGGACGTGCCCGAGGTGGGGACCGTGGTCGTCGAGGTGCCGGAGCGCGCGCTCGACGGCGACCTCGTGCTGCGCGTGCTCACCGAGCACCAGGACGCCGACCTCGACCGCCCGCAGGCGATCGCCGAGATCGACCTGGGCCGCGTCGAGGCGCCCGCGGCCGGGACGGTCGTCGAGGTGGTCGGTCCCGCGCTCGTCCCGGGCGGGTGGGACGCGTGAGCGGCGGCTGGTGGCGCACGAACCGGTGGTGGCTCGTCGTGCTCGCGGGCGCGCTCGCGGCGCTGTGCACGATCACGTGGCGGTCCGACGCCGTGCAGGGGTGGTGGGCGAGAGAGCCGCACCGCGCGCACGGGGTCGACGCCGAGGGCTGGGCGCAGGTGGGGGACGTCCGGGCGCGCCTCGCGGGGCTGGAGCAGGTCGACTGGCTCGACGACGGGTACGGCGGCCGCATCGAGGTGCCCGACGGGTACACGCTGTGGGCGGCGGACGTGTCGCTGCGCTCGGACGCGCCCGACGCCCCGGCGAACGAGGAGGAGGAGGAGGAGTCCTTCTCGTCGTGCGAGGTCGTGCTCGTCGACGCCGCCGGGCGCGAGTTCACCGCGGGCGCGTCGGCGCTGCCCGGGATGCCGTACCCCGAGGCCCCGTCCTGCACGGGCGCCGTCTCGAGCCGCAGCACGCAGCACTTCCTCACGCCCGGCGACGCCCGCCCGGTCGAGGTGCGCCTCGTCGAGCCCGACCTCCTCCCGGACTACTGGGCGCTGCCGGTCCCCGCTCCGGCCTGACCCGTGCCGCCTCGTGCACGCCCTTGACACCGGGGCGATGAATGTTCATAGTGCATGATCAATACTCTCGATGGGAGGACGATCATGACCTGGGTGTCGTGGATGCTCGGAAGCCCGGTGCCGTTCGCTCTCGCTCTCGCGGTCGACCTCACCCTGCTCGCGACGGCCGCCGTCGCCGCGCTCGTGTGGTGGGACGGGCGGCGAGCCGTCTCGCCCAGCTCGGCCGGGCGACGCGCGGTGCGCCACGCGGCGGTGACGAGCGGCGGCGCCGCCGCGCTCGTCGTCGCCGGCGTGCTGGTGCCGCCGCTGTTCTTCGCCCTCGGGATCGTCTCGCTCGGGGCGCGCGGCACGGCGACCGTCCCCCTCGTCGCGCTCGTCGGCGCGCTCGCCGTCCACGCGGTGGGCGAGCTCACGTGGCCACGCCCGCGACACCGGCAGCGCGAGGCGCGGCTCGTCGCGCGCTCCACGGCCGACGTCGTCCCTGCGGCCACCCGGCGGCTCGCCTGGACCTGGGTCGCGGGGATCGCCGTCGTGGCGGCGTCCTTCGGGCTGCTCTCCGACGGCCCGCGCTCGATCTCCCGCGTCGTGACGCCGTACGAGGCGTACACGGTCGCGCCGTTCCCGGGCTGGTTGTGGACGGTGCCGATCGTCGTGGCGGCGGTCGTCGCCGTCGTGGCGTCGGAGGTGGTGCTGCGCCTGGTCGTGTCCCGACCGGCCGTCGAGGACGTGGACGAGGAGTGGGACATGTGGCTGCGGCGCCGGGTCGCCCGCCGCGTCGAGCGCGCCACGCAGCTCGTGCTCGGTCTGACCCTCGGGGGGCTCGTCGCCCTCGGCGGGCTCTCGCTGCGCTGGCTGGGCCTCGGGCTGGGCGACGGCGTCCGGACGGGACCCGGCCTCAGCCCCGGGCACGTGCTGGCGGGGAACGTGCTGCTCGCGGTCGCGTGCGGCGTCGTCCTCGTGGCGCTCGTCGCCCTGGTGTGGCCGGCGCGTGACCCGGCCCCGCGGGCAGCGGGAGCGCGGGTGGCCGAGGAGGCCGCCGCGTGAGCCTCGCCGTCCGCATCGACCTCGACTCCACCACCCCGCACTACGAACAGCTCCGGGCGCAGATCGCGGCCCTCGTCGCGGCGGGCGACCTCACGGACGGTCAGCGGCTGCCGACCGTGCGCGCGCTCGCGAACGACCTCGGCATCGCGCCGGGGACGGTCGCGCGCACGTACCGGGACCTCGAGGCCGCGGGGCTCGTGACGACCCGTCGCCGCGTGGGGACCCTCGTGACGGCGCCCCCCGCCACGCTGTCGCGAGCCGCGGTGACGGAGGCCGCCGCCCGGTTCGTGCGGCTCGCGCGCGACCACGCCCTGACCGACACGGAGATCCGGGACGTCGTCGCGGCGGCGCTCATCGCCGGAAGGCGCCGCGCCGCCGACCCGGCCGCGTCAGACGACTGACGCGGCGGCGCGCGCCCGCGCGGAGCGTCGCGTGCGCAGCGCCGACGGGAGCCCGAGGTTCGCGAGCAGCGCGTCGGCGGCGGCCGCGAGCAGCGCGGTGGTGAGCACCTGGACGACGACGGTCGAGACGATCCCGAGCGGGTCGACGAGCGCGCGCCACGCGACGATCCCGGGCTGCCCGACGACGGCCTGCGCGACCGTGAGGACGACCTGCTCGCCGAGCGTCAGGAGCGCGAACGCGACGCAGAACAGCAGCACCGCGCCCCAGCGGCTGCGCCACAGCATGCCGAGCGCGCCGACGAGCCCGCCGAACCGGCGGCCCGGGTCGAGCATGAGCTCCCAGGCCCGCCGCGCGCCCCGGTCGCCGAGCGTGCGGTTGAACCGGTCGACGACGCGCGTCGCGCGGTCTGCGGGCGTCGTCCCCGGGACGGTCGCGTGCGCGGGGTCGACGACGTCGATCGCCTCGACGCCGTAGACGATCGTCCCGAGCGTGAGCCACGCGAGCGGGACGACGAGGCCCGTGACGACGCCCGCCACGAGGAGCGACGTCGCGGGACCGAGGGCGTCGACGAGCGGCCGCAGCGCGTCGACGCGCGCGACGACGCCGTCCCACCACGCGCCGACCTCGACGACGACGACCCGCGTGCCCCACCACTCGCGCACCCGGCCCACGACGGCGGTCACGGTGAACGCGCCGACGACGATCCACACGACCTCGCAGTAGCCCGCCACGATGCGCACGGCGGCCGAGCGCGCGCTGTGCCGGGCGTCGGAGCCGGACGAGGCGACGCGGCGGTCGAGGCGCCTCGCGAGGCGGTCGAGGAGCGTGCGTGCCAGGAGCGCGCCGGCGACGACGGCGAGGACGGTGACCCCGAACCCCTCGGGGATCGGGCTGGCCGTCCGGATCCCCGACCCGGCGGCGAACGCGTGGTCGAGCGCCGCCGAGTCGACGTACGTCTGCCAGTCGGACGTCAGTCCGCCGTAGAACTCGTAGATGACGAGGTACGGGACGAGCACCGACGCGATCGAGCCGAGCAGCGTGCGGGCCTCCAGCCGGTCGCGCCCGGACCGCGGCTCGCGGCGCAGCACGTGCAGCATGACGACGATCCCGACGACCGTCGCGAGCGGGGAGAAGCACAGCACGAGGAGTCCGAGCACGCCGGACGACGGCGCGACCGCGAGCGCGGCGCGCAGCGCGAGCTCGTGCAGCACCTCCGCGACGACCGCGACGGCGACGAGCGCGGGCCAGTGCCGGGCGAGCAGCCGGCCGGTGTCGGCGAGCACGCGCAGACCCGCGCGCAGCACCGTGTCCCGGGTGCCCGGCGTCGGGCTCTGGGTGGTCGCCGTGGGGGCCGTCACGCGCGCCAGGGTACCCGCGCGACCGGGGACGTCCGCACCCGGCGGGCCGGGCGTCCCCCTGGCCCCGGCGGCGTCGCGCGCGGGAGGATCGCCTCATGACACGTCACGCGATCGTCGTCGGCGCCGGGATCGCCGGCCTGACCTCCGCCGTCTCGCTCGCGCGCACGGGCTGGGACGTCACCGTGCTCGAGCGTGCGGCCGAGGCCGGCGAGGTCGGGGCGGGGTTCGCCATGTCGCGCAACGCCGTCGCGGCCTTCCGCGGGCTCGGGTTCGACGACGACGACGTCGCCGCACTCGGGTACGCCACGTGGGCGGGCGGCACGTGGGACCTGCACGGGCGCCCGATCCTCGCGCTGCCGGACACGTCGGAGATGCGGGCGTCGGTCGCTCTCGTCGGCGTGCACCGTCGTCGGCTCCACGCCGCCCTGCGGCGACGGGCTGCGGACCTCGGTGTCGAGGTCGTCACCGGCACCCCCGTCGAGGCGCTGGACCCGGGCGACCCCGAGGGTCGGCCGGCCGTCGTGGCCGGGCGCGAGGCGGACCTCGTCGTCGGCGCCGACGGGATGCGCAGCGCCGTCCGCTCGGTCCTGTTCCCCGCCGTGCGGCCCGTGCACAGCGGGTACGCGAGCTGGCGCGCGGTCGTCCCCGGCGCGTACGGCGACGTCGCGCTGCGGCAGTACTGGGGGCCGCACGCGGAGTTCGGCGTGCTGCGCGTGGCCGCGGACGAGACGTACTGGTACGGGTACGTCGCGATGCCCGAGCGCACGCGGCTGCGCGACGAGCTCGCCGCCGCGCGGGCACGGTTCGACGGGTGGGCGGAGCCGGTGCGCGACGTCCTCGCCGCGACGCCGCCCGACGTGGTGCTGCGTCACGACGTGCACCACCTGCCCCGCGGCGTCCCGCGCTACGCGTCCGGGCGGGTGGTCCTCGCCGGCGACGCCGCGCACGGCACCCTGCCGACGATGGGTCAGGGCGCGGCCACCGCGCTCGAGGACGGGCTGTGCGTCGGCCTGCTCGTCGGGTCGCCCGTCGCCGCCGGCGGGCGGCTCGCGCCCGCCCTCGTCGGGTACGACGCCGCACGTCGGCCTCGGTGCCGGGCGCTCGCGCGGGCGTCGGTCGCGTCGGGCCGGTTCGGCGCCCACCTCGGCGGCGGGTGGCGCCAGACGGTGCGCAACGGGCTCATGCGGCTCACGCCCGCGGCCGCGATCGAGCGCGGCTCCCGGGCGGCGATGGGCTGGACCCCGCCCGAACCCGCGGCCCCGGTGCCCTGACGGCGGCGCGGACCGCCGCCGGGTGGCGAGGAGGGGCGACGACGCTACGCGCGCGAGGCGAGGCGGGCGACGACGCGCTTGGCCTCCTTGCCCGCGAACCGGCGCGCGAGGACGCCGACGCCCGCGGCGACGGCCGCGAACGTCACGGCCGAGACGATGCCGACCTCCTCGTCGTCGAGGTCCTTCGGGGCGTCGTGCCCGGTCACCTTGGCCCAGACGAACGTGACGAGCTTCTGCGCGGCCCAGCCCGCGGCGAACGTCAGCGCGACGGTGCCGACCTTCACGGCCAGGGTCTGGTCCTCGGTGTCTGCCACGGCGATCCTCCAGGTCAGGGGCGACGGTGTGCTGCGCACCACCGTAGTCGTCCCGCACCGGCCACGCCGCGCGTGCCGGGCCGCGGTGTAGGCTCGACGTGAACGACAGGGGAGCTCCTGGAGGAGCTGAGAGTGCGGACCACCGCAGACCCTCGAACCTGATCCGGTTAGCACCGGTGGAGGAAGTCGGGAATCTCGATCACCTGCTCGTGCGGTCCTCCGCGCTCCGACGGCGGCCGCGCGGGCCGGTGGACCCCTCCTGAACGTCCTGGGAGGACACATGCAGCGCACGACCACCGGCACCCGCCGACGCACCCTCGCGACCGGGGCCGCCACGACCCTCGCCCTCCTCGCCCTGGCGGCGTGCAGCGGCGGCGACGACGCCGCGGGTGGCGACGACGCGTCGTCGGGCGGCACGGTGACCCTGGTGACGCACGACTCGTTCGCCGTGAGCGACGAGGTGCTCGCCGCGTTCGAGGAGGAGAGCGGGCTCACCGTGGAGCAGGTCGCGCCCGGCGACGGCGGCGCGCTCGTCAACCAGCTGATCCTCACGAAGGAGTCGCCGCTCGGCGACGTGGTCTTCGGGATCGACAACACGTTCGCGTCGCGCGCGATCGACGAGGGCGTCCTCGACCCGTACACCCCGGCGGGACTCTCGGACTCCGCCGCGTCCTACGCCGTCGGCGACGGCGGCGAGCTCACCGCGATCGACCTCGGCGACGTGTGCGTCAACGTGGACCACGCGTGGTTCGACGAGGCCGGCGTCCCCGAGCCCGTCACGCTCGACGACCTCACGAGGCCCGAGTACGAGGACCTCCTCGTGGTGACCAACCCGGCCACGTCCTCGCCCGGGCTCGCGTTCCTCCTCGCGACCGTGGGCGCGTTCGGCGAGGACGGGTTCGAGGACTACTGGGCCGACCTGCGCGCCAACGGCGTGAAGGTCGTCGACGGCTGGTCGGACGCCTACTACGTCGACTTCTCCGGCTCCGAGGGCGCCGGCCCGCGCCCTCTGGTGCTGTCGTACTCGACGTCGCCCGCGTTCACGCTCACCGAGGACGGCACCGCCTCGACCACGGGGGCGCTGCTCGACACGTGCTTCCGCCAGGTCGAGTACGCGGGCGTGCTCGCGAACGCGAAGAACCCCGAGGGCGCGCAGCAGCTCCTCGACTTCCTCGTGAGCGAGCCGTTCCAGGCCGACGTCCCCGGGCAGATGTACATGTACCCCGCCGACGACTCCGTCGCGCTCCCCGACGGCTGGGCCGAGTTCGCGCCGCTCGCCGACGAGCCGTTCGAGGTCGCGCCCGAGGACGTCTCGGCGCACCGCGACGAGTGGATCAAGGCGTGGACGGCGACGGTCGTCGACTGACGGCGCAGGCACGCCCCGCGGCCGGGGGAGGTCTCGGGCGCGGGGTGCTGTGGGGTCTCGCGGCGGCGGTGCCGCTGGCGTTCCTCGGGGTGTTCTTCGCGTGGCCGGTGGTCACGCTCGTGGCGCGCGGGTTCGTCGGGGAGAGCGGCGGGCTCGACCTGTCGGGGTTCGCGGAGGTGTTCTCGCAGCCGCGCACGTGGCGCATCCTCGGGCTCACGCTGTGGCAGGCGGTGCTCGGCACGGCGTTCTCGCTCCTGCTGGGCGTGCCCGGCGCGTACGTGCTGTACCGGTGCCGGTTCCCCGGGCGGCGGGTCCTGCGCGCGGTCGTCACGGTCCCGTTCGTGCTGCCGACGGTGGTCGTGGGCGTCGCGTTCCGGTCGCTGCTCGTGCAGGGCGGCCCGCTCGGGATCCTCGGGCTCGACGAGACGTTCGCGGCGATCGTCGTCGCGCTCGTGTTCTTCAACTACTCCGTCGTGGTGCGCACGGTCGGCGGGCTCTGGGAGCACCTCGACCCGCGGGCCGAGCAGGCCGCGCGTGCCCTCGGCGCGACGCCGTGGCGCGCGTTCCGCACCGTGACGCTCCCGGCGCTGACGCCCGCGATCGCGAGCGCCGCGTCGATCGTCTTCCTCTTCTGCGCGACGGCGTTCGGCGTCGTCCTCGTGCTCGGCGGCATCCGCTACGGCACGATCGAGACGGAGATCTGGATCCAGACCACGCAGTTCCTCGACCTGCGCACCGCCGCGGTGCTGTCGGTCGTGCAGCTCGTCGTCGTCGCGGCGGCGCTCACCGTCGCGAACCGCACGCGCGCCCGGCGCGAGCGCGCCCTGAACCTGTCGTCCTCGACGTCGTCCGCACACCCGCTCCGCGTGTGGCGCGACGGCCGCCCCACCGGTGACCTCGTGCCCGCGGCGCTCACCGCGGCCGTGGTCGTCGTGCTCGTCGGGCTGCCGCTCGGCACGCTCCTCGTGCGCTCGTTCCGTGTCCCGGGCGGCGGCTGGGGGCTCGACAACTACGCGAACCTCGGCACGACGGGCGGGCGCAACGCGCTGTCCGTCACGGTGTGGGAGGCGATGGGCAACTCGCTGCGCACCGCCGCGCTCGCGACCGTGCTCGCCGTCGTGATCGGCGGCCTCGTGGCGCTCGTCGTGTCCCGGCGTCCGCGGTCGCGCGGCAGGCGGCGCGCGATCTCGGTCCTCGACTCGGTGTTCATGCTGCCGCTCGGGGTGTCCGCCGTGACGGTCGGCTTCGGGTTCCTCGTCACGCTCGACCGGCCGCTCGGCCTCGACGTCGACCTGCGCACGTCCGGGCTGCTCGTGCCGATCGCGCAGGCCGTCGTCGCGATCCCGCTCGTCGTGCGCACCGTGCTGCCGACGCTGCGCGCGATCGACCCGCGCCTGCGCGAGGCAGCCGCGACGCTCGGCGCCGCGCCCGGGCGCGTGTTCCGCACCGTCGACGGTCCCATCGCCGCGCGGTCGCTCGGGCTCGCGGTCGGGTTCGCGTTCGCCGTGTCGCTCGGGGAGTTCGGCGCCACGTCGTTCCTCGCGCGCCCCGACACCGCGACCCTGCCGGTCGTGATCTTCCGGCTCATCGGGCGTCCCGGCGCCGAGAACTACGGCATGGCGCTCGCGGCGAGCGTCGTGCTCGCGCTGCTCACCGCGACCGTGATGCTGCTCGCCGAGCGGTTGCGCGGCGAAGGACCCGGAGGAGAGTTCTGATGGTGCAGACCGACCCGGCCCCGGCCGCGCACGCGGCCCCGCAGGACGCCCGCCCGGGCACCGCGCCGCGGGACGGGGCGGGCCTCGCGGTGCGCGACGTCGTCGTGCGGTACGGCGGGGGCGGCGGGCGGGGCGGGCGCACGGACCCCGGCACGACGGCGGTCGCGGGCGTCACGCTCGACGTCGCGCCCGGCGAGGTGCTCGCCCTGCTCGGGCCGAGCGGGTGCGGCAAGTCGAGCCTGCTGCGCGCCGTCGCGGGTCTCGAACCCGTCGCCGCGGGCTCGGTGACGTGGGACGGCCGCGACCTCGCGGGCGTCCCCGTGCACCGCCGCGGGTTCGGGCTCATGTTCCAGGAGGGCCAGCTCTTCCCGCACCGCGACGTCGCGGGCAACGTCGCGTACGGGATCGCGGGGCTGCCGCGCGCCGAGCGCGACGCGCGCGTGACCGAGCTGCTCGACGTCGTCGGGCTCGCCGGGTACGGGAGGCGCGCCGTCGCGACGCTCAGCGGGGGAGAACGGCAGCGTGTCGCGCTCGCGCGGTCGCTCGCGCCGCGCCCGAGGCTGCTCCTGCTCGACGAGCCGCTGTCCGCGCTCGACCGGGGGCTGCGCGAGCGTCTCGCGCTCGACCTACGCGAGGCGCTGCGCGCGACCGCCACGACCGCCGTCTTCGTCACCCACGACCACGACGAGGCGTTCACGGTGGCCGACCGCGTCGCCGTCATGGACGCGGGCCGTCTCCTCCAGGTCGCGCCGCCCGAGGACCTGTGGCGCGCGCCGACGTCGCGCCGGGTCGCGGAGTTCCTCGGCTACCAGGCGTTCGTCCCGCTGCCCGACCCGCTCCCCGCCGGACTGCCGGGAGCGCCCGCAGCGCCCGACCGCTACCCGGACCCCACCGACGACGTGCCCCCGCTGCTCGCGGTCGGGCCGCGCGGCCTGCGCGTGCTCGCGCCCCACGACGGCGGGCCCGCGGCGCCCGACGCCGGGACCGCCGGTGCGGTGTGGGACGCGACGGTCGTCGGGAGCGTCTTCCGGCGCGGTGCGGTCGAGGTGACCGTGGACGTCGCGCTCCCCGGGGCCGACGGCCCGGCCCGGCTCGTGGCGCTCGCGGCACCGGCGGGCTCCGCGGTGCCGGTCCCGGGCGGGACCGTGCCCGCCCCGGGGGAGCGGGTGCGGGTCGGGGTCGACCCGGCGGGGTGCGCGGTGGTGCGGCGCTGACGGGTGCGCGCGGCCGCGCGACGCGCGAGGAAGCCCGAGCCGACCTAGCGTCGAGGGATGGACGACGTGACGACCGCAGACCACCCGCCGGAGAAGAGCGGCAGCAAGTCCGCGAAGATCCTGTACCGCCCCGTCGGCATCGTGAGCTCGATCGTCGGCGGCCTCGTCGCGGGGCAGGTGTTCAAGCAGATCTACAAGCGCGTCGCGCCCGGCGACCGCAAGGACGCCCCGACCCCGCTGCAGTCGGAGTACCCGCTCAAGGAGATCGTGATCGCGGCGCTCCTGCAGGGCGCGGTGTACGCGGTCGTCAAGGCGCTCATCGACCGCGGCGGCGCCCGCGCGTTCGAGCGCTGGACGGGGGAGTGGCCGGGCGACTGACGTCAGCCGAGCCCCGCGGCGTGCACGAGCAGCGCGACCTGCGTCCGGTTCTCCAGGCCGAGCTTGAGGAGCACGTTCGACACGTGCGCCTTGACGGTCGGCACGCTGAGGAACAGGCGCGCCGCGATCTCCGCGTTCGTCGCTCCCCGGCCCAGCTCGACCGCGACGTCGCGCTCGCGCGCGGTGAGCGCGTCGAGCGCCGCGCGGGTCCGCTCGCGCTCGCCCCCGGCGTCGGCGACCGTGGTCATGAGCCGCCGCGCGATCTCGGGCGACAGTACCGGCTCCCCGCGCGCCGCGGAGCGCACCGCCGCGACGATCCGCTCCGGCGCCATGTCCTTGAGCAGGTAGCCCGACGCCCCGGCGTGCAGTGCCCCGACGACCTCCTCGTCGGAGTCGAACGTCGTGAGCACGACGACGGCCGGCGCCCCGGCGCGCGACCGCACACGGCGCGTGGCCTCGATCCCGTCGACCCGCGGCATCCGCAGGTCCATGAGCACGACGTCGGTCGGGTGCGCGTCGAGCACGGCCGTCACGTCCGCGCCGTCCTCGGCCTCGCCGACCACCTCGATGCCGTGCGCGCCGTCGAGCATGAGCCGCAGCCCCGCGCGGACCAGCGCGTCGTCGTCGACGATCACGAGGCGGGTCCGCGCCGCGTCGCCGGGTCCCGTCGTCGTGCCGTCCCCGTGCACCTGCCGCCCCGTCACGCGTCCCACGGTAGCCGGGCGTCGAGCACGAACCCGGCGCCGCGGTCCCGCGCGTCGAGGCTCCCCCCGAGCAGGTCGACGCGCTCGCGCAGGCCCACGAGCCCCGTCCCGGAGCCGTCGCCCGACGTCGGGGCGCCGACGGCGACGAGGCGCGGCCCGGCGTCGGACACCGTGACGCGGACCTCGCCCGTCGCGGCGGTCACGCGCACGGTCACGGGGCTCCCCGGCGCGTGCCGTCGCGCGTTCGTCAGCCCCTCCTGCACGACGCGGAACGCGGCGACCTCGACCGCGCGTGGCACGACGGCGGACCCGGACCGCACGTAGTCGACGTCGCCGCCCGCGTCGCGCGACTCGGCGACGAGGCGGTCCACGTCGTCGAGCGTCGGCTGCGGCGCGGGCGCCGCGCGGGTCCCGGCGCCGGGCTCGGCGCCGTCGCTGCGCAGCACCCGGACGACGTCGCGCAGGTCGTCGAGCGCGGCGCTCACCCCCGCCCGCACGAGGCTCGCCGCCCGGGCGAGCTGCGCCGGGTCGGCGTCAGGGCGGTACTCGAGCGCCCCCGCCGTCGCGGCGAGGAGCGAGAGCCGGTGCGCGAGCGTGTCGTGCATCTCGCGCGCGATGCGCGTGCGCTCGGCAACGCGGGCCTCCGCGACGCGGCGCTCCTGCTCGGTCTCCGCGCGCCGGGCGCGGTCGCGCAGCGACCACAGGACCTGGGAGCGCGACTGCCAGTACAGGCCCCACCCGAGGAGCGCCGCGTGCACGGCGAGATCGCACAGGAGCCACCACCCGAGAGGGAGCGCCTGCGGGCGCCACACCGCCTGCACGGCGTGGCCGACGGACCCGGCGACGGCGACCGCGAGCGCGGTGCGCAGCGGGTACCAGCGCGCCACCTGGAGCGTCGCGACGGTCGACGCCGGGGTCGCGGCGCCCGAGCACGCGACGAGCGCCGCGAGCACCAGCGCGCCGAGCACCGGGGCGTCGCGCGGGGACCGGGACCACAGGAGGGGGAGCACGGCGAGCGCGAGGACCGCGGTGCCGACGTCGAGCCACGCCCTGGCGCCGGGGGCGTCCCGCCCGACGACCCCGGCCGTCGCGAGCACGGTGAGCGCCGCGACGGCGAGCCAGGCGACGGCGAACGCCCACCCCGGGACGAGCGGGTGCGTGCCGTCGCGGCGCGCGGCGGCCGTCGCGAGGACGGGGCGTCGCAGGAGCGAGGGGCAGTCGGTCGGTGCGGTCATGTCCCGGACGCTAGGCGGCGGCGGTCCGGGGGACCACCGACCAAGGTCGGGGGTCGGGGTCCGGGCGTCGGGTCGGGCGTCGACCGTCGTCGGGTCGCGAGCCGCCGGACGGCCGGTGCGGCGGCGGGGTACCGGCGCCGAGCCTGGATGGTGCCGGCGACCCCCGCCGGTCGCGGCCCCGGCCGCGCGAGCGCGGCACGCCGCGCGACGAAGGAGGTCCCCTGTGCCCATGAACTCCACGACCCTCAGGAGCGCCACGACTCCCACGGCTCCCAGGAGCACCGCGGTCCCGACGAGCGCCGCGGCCCGGACGAGCGCCGCGGGCGCGGCCGGCCCCGGTGCCCGGCGCCGGGTGCCGCGGTGGTCCGTCCCGCTCGTCGCGGCGGCCGTCTCGGTCGCCGTGCTCCTCGTGGGCACGGCGCTCGGCGTCGACCCGGCCGTACGCGCGGCGACGGGCACGCAGACGGTCGGCCTGGCAGCCGTGATCGTCGCGACGCTCGTCGTCGGGTACGCCGGGTGGGGCGTGCGCGCACTCCTCGGCCGGCTGCTCTCCCGCCGGCCCCGGGGAGGCGTGGGCGCCTGGCTCGTGACGTGCGGCGTCGTGCTGCTCGTCTCGCTGCTGGGCCCGCTCGGCGGCGTGACGCCGGGCGCGGTGGCGCTGCTCGTCGTCGAGCACGTCGCCGTCGGCGCGGTCCTCGCGCTGGGTCTGCGCCGCTGACCCACCTCACCCGGCATCCGCGCGACGGGGCCGTGCCGTCGCCGCCCCCGACCCGGCATCCCGCCGTCCCGACCCGGCACCCCGCCGAGCACGAGGTTGCTGTCGTTATCGAGCCGATAACGACAGCAACCTCGTGCTCGACGGCGCGCAGGGTCGTGCTCGGCGCGGCGATGAGTTGGCGCGGTCCCGCCGGTCTGCCCCGCATCGACCACCTGACCGAAGGGCCATCCATGACCGCCTCGCTCGTGTCCACCCTGTTCGTCTCGCTCGACGGCGTCGTCGAGATCGACCCGGCGTGGCACTTCCCGTACTTCGACGACAACATGGCGGCCGCCGTCGACGAGGACTACCAGGACGTCGACGCGCTGCTCCTCGGCCGCGTCACGTACGACAGCTTCGCGGGCGCGTGGCCCGAGCGGGAGACCGCCGGGGGAGAGGACGCGGAGTTCGCCGCGCGGCTCGGCGACATGCGCAAGGTCGTCGCGACGCGCGGCGACCAGGACCTCGGGTGGCGTCACGTCGAGCGCCTCGACGGCGACCTCGTCGACGCGGTGCGCGCGCTCAAGGAGGAGCCCGGGGTGGGCAAGGTGCTCGTCCCGGGGTCCATCTCCGTGGTGCGCCAGCTGCTCGCCGCGGGCCTGCTCGACGAGCTGCGCCTGCTCGTCCACCCCGTCGCGGCGCGCACGGGCGAACGGCTGTTCGACGAGGGCGAGCCGGTCTACCCGCTCTCGCTCGTGCGCTCCGAGAGCTACCCGACGGGCGTGGTGCGCCTCGTCTACACGCCGGCCGAGCCGCCGGCGGAGGTCACGTACGACGACGTCGCGGGCAAGGTGCCGTCCGGGGACGACTGACGCGCGACCGCCACGACGGCGACGTCGTCCTCGCGGCCGGGGTCGTCGAACGCCGCGACGAGGCGGTCGCACATGGCCTCGGGGTCGAGCCCCGCGTGCTGCCCGGCCACGTGCGCCAGGCGGTCGAGCGCGTCGACGAGGGACCCGTCGCGGCGCTCGACGAGCCCGTCCGTGAGGAGCACGAGGACGTCTCCCGGCGCCAGGTCCTCGCGGCGCGTGGGCCGGGCGTCGGGGCTCGGCAGACCGAGGAGGCGGGAGCCCGCCTTCGCGCGGACGACCGTCCCGTCGGTGCGCACCAGGAACGCGGGGAGGTGGCCGGCGTCGGTGAGCTCCAGGGCGCCGGTCACCGGGTCGAGCACGCACACGCAGACCGTCGCGAACTCCGTGTGGTCGTCGCGCAGCGCCGCGTTGAGGAGGTCGAGGGCGGCGGCGGCGTCGTGGCCCTCGCGCAGGTAGGCGCGCAGCGTCATGCGCACCTCGGCCATGACGGTCGCGGCGCGCAGGGAGTGGCCCTGCACGTCGCCGATGACGACGGCCACCCGCCCGTCCGGGAGGTCGTACGCGTCGTAGAAGTCGCCGCCGACGTCGAGGCGCGCGTCCGACGCCGCGTACCGCGCGGCGACCTCGACGCCGCCCCGCACGCGCAGCCCCGACGGCAGGAACGCGCGCTGCAGCGCGAGCGCGATGCGGTGCTCCTCGGCGAACGTGCGCAGGTTCGCGAGGGCGACCGTCGCCGCCTCGGCGAAGCGCTCGGCGGCCTCGCGCTCCTCGTCGGACAGCGGCTCGTCGCCGACCGCGACGGCGAGCCCGCCGACGAGCGCGCCCGTGCCGTCGACGAGCCACAGGGTGAACCACGACGAGGGACCGACCCCGGCCTCGGCGAGGAGCGGGCGCCACGGTGCGGGCACGTCGTCCGGACCGAACACGGCGGACGTCGCCCCGGTCGGCGGCACGACCGCCGTCGGGCCGCGGCCGCGGACGAGCGCGGCGCCCTCCGCGGCGCACACCGAGCGCAGCACCACGCCGGCCTCGACGACGACCATCGAGACGACCGGGCGGCCCAGGACCGCGCACGCGCCGCGCGCCGCGTGGTCCGTGACGGCCTCGGGCGAACGGGCCTCGTGGAGCGGGACGAGCGCGTCCGTGAGCGCCTCGAGCCGTCGCGCCGCCCTGCCCGCGCCCCGCTGGGCGTCGGCGCGGCGGCACAGGGCGCTGATGGTCGCGAGGAACTCGTCGCGGTCGAGCGGCTCCGGCAGGTAGGCGTCGGCCCCGCCCTCGAGGCCCGCGACGCGGGCCGCGGCGTCGACGTGGGTCGCGGACACGTGCAGGACCGGGACGTGGGCGGTCGCGGGGTCCGCCTTGATCCGGCTGCACACCTCACGCCCCGGGACGTCCGGGAGGTTGACGTCGAGGACGACCGCGTCGACGTGCGCCGACGCCTTGGCGAGGGCCTCGCCCCCCGTCCCGGCCTCGACGACGTCGAACCCGGCGCGGCGCAGCCAGCTCGCCATGACGTAGCGGTGCGCCGGGGTGTCGTCGACGACGAGCACGGTGCGCTCGGCGCTCACCGGGCCCTCACCTCCCGGCGCAGGGCCGCGACGAGGACGTCGCGGTCGATGCTCGACTTCGCGAGGAACGGCATCCCGCCGACCTCCGCGGGCGCGGGCGCGCTCGACATGAGCACCGTCGCCGTCGCGGGGTAGAGGCTCTGGATCGTCGAGCGGAGCGTCAGGCCGTCCGTCCCCGGGAGGTACACGTCCAGGAGCGCGACGTCGGCCGCGCCGTCGTGCAGGAGCGCCAGCGCGTGGGACGCGTCGTGCGCGACGCTGACCCGGGCGGCGTCGTCGCGGAGCATCGCGGCGACGACCGCCGCGTAGGCGCGGTCGTCGTCGACGACGAGCACGTGCCCGAGGTCCTGGTCGGCGTCGTCCGGGTCGGGTCGCGCGTCGCCCGGGGGCTCGGCGTCGACGGACAGCGACGGGAGCCGGAGCGTGAAGACGCTGCCGGCCCCGGGGCGTGAGGTCGCGACCAGCGTCCCGCCGAGCGCCTCGGAGGTCCGGCGCGCGTACGGCAGCCCGAGCCCGGTGCCCCGCACCGTCGGCTGGAGCCGGTTGGGGACCTGGACGAACTCCTCGAAGACGGCGTCGAGCTGGTCGGCGGGGATGCCGAGCCCGGTGTCGCGGACGTCGAACCGCACGACCTCGCCCTCGGCCTCGGCGCGGAGCACCACCTCGCCCGCGTCCGTGAACTTCACGGCGTTGGTGAGCAGGTTGCGCAGCACGCGCGACAGGAGGCGGCGGTCGGTGACGAGCGCGAGGCCGGGGGCGGCGGCGGTCCGGAGCACGACGCCGGGGCGCACCACGGGCAGCGTCGTCCCGTGCAGCTCGTCGAGCAGCTCGGCGACGTCCACGGGGCCGGGCGCGACGTCCTCGTGCCCGGCCTCGGCGCGCGCGAGGTCGAGCAGCTCGTCGACGAGCGTGAGCAGCGTCCCGGCGCTCTCGCGGAGGAAGCCGACCTGCTGGGTCTGCTCGGCGTCGAGGTGGGAGTCGGCGAGCAGCGACGTGAGCCCGAGGATCGAGTTCACGGGCGAGCGGAGCTCGTGGCTGACGTTCCGCAGGAAGCGCGTCTTCGCCTCGTTCGCGGCGGCGAGCTCGCGGCCCCGCTCGTCGAGCTCGGCGTAGAGCGCGACGACGCCGGTGTTGGTCTCCTCGAGCTCCGAGGAGAGCTGGTCGTACATCGCGAGGACGCCCCGGTTGGTCTCCTCCAGCTCGACGTTGAGGCGCCGCTGCTCCTCCTGCTGGCGGGTGAGCTCGTCGAGGGTGCGGACGAGCTCCGCGTTCTGGACGCGCAGCTCGTCCGCCGCGTCGGCCACGTGCGCGGCCGCGGTGGACCGCCGCACGGCGGCGAGCGTCACCTCGTCGGTGCGCGCGGTCGCCGGCAGCGGCTTGGTGAGCAGGACGCGGGTCCCGGTGGGGTCCACCTCGAGGCCGCGCACCAGGCGGCGGGCCGCGGGGACGCCGCCGTCGCTCGAGTCGCCCTCCACGAGGAACGGCGTGCCCGCGACGATCTCGGCCCGCAGCGTCGCGTGGGGCAGGCCGGGCAGGACGCCCACGACGACGTCGGCGGTGCCCGAGGCGACCGCGGACCGGCCGATCTCGGACAGCGCGGTCGCGACGCGGACCTGGTCCTGGGTGTCGAGGCCGAGGCGGCGGCAGATCTCGCGACCGGCCCGCCGCAGCGCGATGACGTCGGGGTCGGAACGGAGCTGGGTGACGAGGAGGGTCGTGCTCATGCCGCCTCCGGGCCGATCGGCAGCACCGCCACGCACGAGTCGTCCCGGCGCACGGCGAGGTCGCGCAGCAGCACGCCCGCGACGACGAGGGGGGACCGGGCCGCGAGGCCGGGGTAGTCGGCGAGCGACCACCGCTCGGTGAGCCCGTCGCTGTGCATGACGACGACGTCCCCGGCCTCGACCGGGTACGTCGTCTCCCGCAGCGGTCGCCCTCGCGTGCCCGCGATGCCGGGGTGGCTGACCAGGCCCCGCGACCGCGAGCCCTGGACGGTCCCGGAGACGTTCCCCAGGCCCGCGTAGCGCAGCACGCCCCCGCCGCTCACCTGGGCGACGGCGACAGCGGCGCCGCGCGTGCCGCCGAGCGCCGCGTGCACGCGCTCGAGGAGCGCGACCGGGGGCCCGGACGGCGCGTCGAGGAACGCGCGCACGGCGGCGTCCGACGCCACGGCGGCGAGCGGGCCGTGCCCCAGACCGTCGGCGACGAGCAGGCTCGGGACGCCGTCGTCGTGGCGCACCGCGAGGGCGTCGCCGCAGATGGTCTGGCCGGTCATGGGCCGCGTGATGCCCGTGGGCTCCGCGAGCCCGACCACGGTCCCGTGCGCGGCGAACGTCGCCGCGACGACCGTCCCGCGGCCCGGGGACGTCCACGCGTCCCACGAGGACGCGAGCCGCGGGAGCGTGCCCAGCCCGATGCCGAGCGTGCCCCGGGTCGACACGCCGTCGCGCATCGCCGCGTCGAAGTCGCGCATGCCCGGGCCCGAGTCCACCGCGAGCACCTCGAGGGCCGTGTCGTCGCCCGTGCGACGCACGCGGACCAGGACCGAGCCCGAGCCGGCGTGCCGGCACTGGTTCGTCGCGAGCTCCGAGACCACGAGCCCGATCTCCGCGGCCCGGTCGTCGCCGAGGCCGAGGCTCCGCGCCACGGTGCTCGCGCCCCGCCGCACGCTCCCGACCGCCGACGGGTGGTCGACGGTGTACCAGGTGCCCCCCTCGACGATGCTGCGGCGCTCGTCGGGGCGGTGCGGCGCCGGGCTCATCGGGACCAGGTCGCGATCTCGACGCGCGTGCCCGCCCCCGGTGCGGTGTCGATCGCGAAGTGCTGCACGAGGCGGCGCGAGCCCGACAGGCCGAGGCCGAGCCCGCTGCCGCTGGTCCACCCGTCGGTGAGCGCGAGGTCGAGGTCGGGGATGCCCGGGCCCTCGTCCGAGAAGACGGCGCGCACACCCGTCCGGGGCCCCTCCGCGACGAGCTGGACCTCCGCCTCGCCACCCCCGCCGTAGACGAGCGTGTTGCGCGCGAGCTCGCTCGCGGCGGTCACGAGCTTGGTCTGGTCGACGAGCGACAGGCGCGCCTGCTGGGCGAGCGCGCGGACGAGCTGGCGGACCTTGACGACGTCGGAGTCGGTGCGAACGGGCACGCGCTCGGTCGTCGACGTCGGCAGGGACGTCGTCGTCATCTCTCCTCGCGCTCGGCAGCCGCCGCGAGGAGCACGTCCTCGGCGGACCGCTCGTCGGGAGCCAGGAGCGCGAGCCCGCGCTCGACGTCGAGAGCCGTGCGGACGTCGCCGAGCGAGAGCCCGAGCTCGACCATGGTGATCGCGACCGCGGGCCGCATGCCGACGACGACGGTCGTCGCGTCGAGCACGTGGGAGATGCCCGCGACGGAGGCGAGCATCCGCCCGATGAAGGAGTCGACGATCTCGAGCCCGGAGATGTCGATGATCACGCCGCGTGCGCCCGTCTCCGTGATCCGGTGGGCGAGGTCCTCCTGGAGCTGCAGGGCGGTGTCGTCCTGGAGGTCGACCTGGATCGAGACGAGGAGCGTCGAGCCGATCTTGAGGATGGGGACGGCGTCGGTCATGCGGGGAGCCCGGCGCGTCGGGTGTCGCGGCCGGAGCGCAGCGCGTCGACGAGCGCGTCCGCGAGGCTCGCGCGCGTACGGATGTCGCCGAACTCGATGCCGAGCGCGACGATCGTCTGCGCGATCTGCGGGCGGATGCCGCTGATCGTGCACTCCGCACCCATGAGGCGCGCCGCGACGACGGTCTTGAGCAGGTGCTGCGCGACCTGGGTGTCGACGGCGGGGACGCCGGTGATGTCGATGATCGCGTGCTCGCTGCCCGTGTCGACGAGCGTGTTGAGCAGCTTCTCCATGACGACCTGGGTGCGTGCGGAGTCGAGCGTGCCGACGAGCGGCACGGCGACGACGCCCTCCCAGAGCTTCACCACGGGCGTCGACAGCTCGAGGAGCTGCTCGGCCTGCTCGGAGATGATGGCCTCGCGCGCCGAGGCGAACGTCTCGAACGTGAAGAGGCCGAGCTCGTCGACGAGCCGCAGGAGCGGGGTGACGTCGGTGTCGGCGCCGGTCGCGGAGCCCAGCCCGTACAGGCCCTCCTTGAGCGCGAAGATGCCGATCGCCGTCTCGCGCGGGGTGAAGCCGAGGCGCGCGCGGGCCGACGAGACGTCGGCGAGGATGCCGCGGAGCGAGTCGAAGGCGGCGTCGGACAGCGAGACGCCACCCGACCGCAGGCCGTCGAGGAGCGCGTCGAGGATCTCGCCCTGCTCGCGCTCGAGCTCGCCGCGCGACGTCCGCCCGTACAGCTCGTGCGCGGCGGCGTCGAGCCATGCGGCGCGCACGGCGTCGGCGTGCTCCGTGAGGGTGCGGGCGAGGTTCTCGGGTGTGGCGGCGTCAGCCATCGGTGTCCTTCCGGGGTGGGTGCGACGCCGAACGGGCCCGCGGCTGTCGCGCCGCAAGTGTACGCACGGCGCGCGCGCCCGCATCCCGGCGGGCGGTACGCCCGGGTGCGGTCCCGGGGGCACGGGTCGACGGCCGGGTCCGACGGGACCCTGGCCGCCGACCCGTGGCCGCAGGTCAGGCGCGCAGGTCGAGGTAGCGGTCGATGAGGGCCGCGGTGGACGGGTCCTGCGCGGCGAGCGCGTCCTCGTCGCCCGCGACGGCGGGCGCGATCTCGAGCGCGAGCTTCTTGCCGAGCTCGACGCCCCACTGGTCGAAGCTGTCGATGCCCCACACGACGCCCTGGACGAACGTGATGTGCTCGTACAGCGCGATGAGCTGCCCGAGGACCGACGGCGTGAGCGCCGGCGCGAGGATCGACGTCGTGGGGCGGTTCCCCGGGAACGTGCGCGCGCTGACGAGGTGCTCCGCCGTGCCCTCGGCGCGCACCTCGTCCGCGGTCTTGCCGAACGCGAGCGCCTTGGTCTGCGCGAAGAAGTTCGCGAGGAACAGCCCGTGCACGTCGGTGCCCGGCTGGACGGCGCCGCCGTCGCCGACGACGTCGACGAGCGGGTGGGCGGGGTTCGCGACGGCGATGAAGTCGGCCGGGATGAGGCGCGTGCCCTGGTGGATGAGCTGGTAGAACGCGTGCTGGCCGTTGGTGCCGGGCTCGCCCCAGAAGATCTCGCCCGTCTCGGTGGTCACGGGGGAGCCGTCCCAGCGCACGCGCTTGCCGTTCGACTCCATGGTGAGCTGCTGGAGGTACGCGGGGAAGCGGTGCAGGTACTGCGCGTACGGGAGCACGGCGTGCGTGTGCGCGTCGAGGAAGTTCACGTACCAGACGTTGAGCAGGCCCATGAGCACGGGCACGTTGCGCTCGAACGGCGTGCGGCGCACGTGCTCGTCGATCGCGTGGAAGCCCGCGAGGAGCTCGGCGAACCGCTCGGGCCCGATCGCGATCGCGAGCGACGTGCCGATCGCGGAGTCGACCGAGTAGCGGCCGCCGACCCAGTCCCAGAACCCGAACGCGTTCGCCGGGTCGATCCCGAACGCCGCGACCTTGTCGAGCGCCGTGGAGACGGCGACGAAGTGCTGCGCGACCGCGGCCTGCCGGGCCTCGTCCGTGTCCTCCAGCGCCCCGACGGACGCGAGCTCCGTCCACAGCCAGTCGCGCGCGAGCCGCGCGTTGGTCAGGGTCTCGAGCGTGCCGAACGTCTTCGACGCGACGACGAAGAGCGTCGTGCGCGGGTCGAGGCCGGCCGTCTTCTCCGCGACGTCCGTCGGGTCGATGTTCGAGACGAACCGGACCTCGATCTCCTCGTGCTTGTACGGCAGCAGCGCCTCGTAGGCCATGACCGGGCCGAGGTCGGAGCCGCCGATGCCGATGTTGACGACCGTGCGCACGCGCTCGCCCGTGACGCCCGTCCACTCGCCCGAGCGCACCTTGTCCGCGAACTCGTAGACCTTGGCGAGCTCGCGGTGCACGTCCGCGTCCACGTCCTGGCCGTCGACGACGAGGTGCTCGTCGTCGCCCAGCGGCGTCGGGCGGCGCAGGGCCGTGTGCAGCACCGCGCGGTCCTCGGTCACGTTGATGTGCTCGCCCGTGAACATCGCCTCGAGCCGGTCGTCGAGGTGCACCTCCTCGGCGAGGCGCACGAGCAGCTCGATGGTCTCGTCCGTGACGAGGTTCTTCGACAGGTCGACCGTGAGGTCGGCGGCCTGGTGCGTGAGGCGGCGGGCGCGGTCCGGGTCGGCCGCGAACCACGTGCGCAGGTCGGGCTCGACGGTGTCCCGGTGCACCGTGAGCGCGGTCCAGGACGGCGTGGTGGTCGGGTCGGTCGGCGGCGGCACGGGCTGGGAGGTCATGACCACCAACGTACTTTCCGACGTCGGACCTCGCCCACCCCGACCGTCCCGCGGTCGATGGTCCGGTGGCCTCACGAAACGGACCCCTCGGTCCCTCGACGCCGCCCCGCAGCCTGCGCGGGCCGGGCGGGCGTCGGTGGCGCGCGTCAGGATGGGTCGAGCGCCGACGGCGCGCGGCCGGGACCGGCCCGGTGGACCGACGAGGAGGCGACATGGCCGAGGTGGTGCTGTTCCACCACGTGCAGGGGCTGACCGAGGGGGTGCGGACGCTCGCGGAGACGCTGCGCGGGGCGGGGAACGTCGTGCACGTGCCCGATCTCTTCGAGGGGCGCACGTTCGCGACCCTCGACGAGGGCATGGAGCACGTGCAGGAGCTCGGGTTCGGCACGGTCCTGGAGCGCGGGCGCGCCGCGGCGGACGGGTTCGACCCCGCCGTCGTGTACGCCGGGATCTCGCTCGGCGTGCTGCCCGCGCAGATGCTCGCGCAGACGCGCGCAGGCGCCAAGGGCGCGGTGCTGCTCGAGGCGTGCGTGCCGGTGTCGGAGTTCGGCGAGGCGTGGCCCGACGCCGTCCCGGTGCAGGTGCACGGCATGGACGCCGACCCGTCGTTCGCGGGCGAGGGCGACCTCGACGCCGCGCGCGAGCTCGTGGGCTCCACGCCCGACGCGGAGCTGTTCCTCTACCCGGGCGACCGGCACCTGTTCACCGACCCGAGCCTGCCGTCGTACGAGCCGGAGGCCGCCGCGCTCGTCACCGAGCGGGTGATCCGCTTCCTCGACGGCATCCGCTGACCGGGCACCCGGTCCCTCAGGCGGAGGACCCGGGTGCCGGGTCGAGGCTCGGCTTGCACTCGGCGTCGACGCTCGTGGGCGCGAGCCCGAGCGCGACGTCGATCGCGAGCATGTGGTCGTTCTCCTGCGCGTCGCCACGTGCACGGTGCCGTGCCCTGCCCAGGCGTCGGGCGCGTCGAGCGAGGCCGGCACCGGCACGAGGCGCACGCCGTCGGTCACGCGCGGTCCTGCGCCGGGGCGGTCCGCCGCTGCCAGGCGGCCCACACGCCCGCGGGGCGGAACCCGAGGGCCACGTTGATCGCGAGCATGTGGTCGTTCTCCTGCGCGTTCCACGTGTGCACGCGCCGCGTCGCGGGCCGCTCGACCGCGAGCGCGTCGAGGTTCGCGACCTTGACGAGCATGCCGAGGCGCCGCCCGCGGTGCTCGCGGAGCACGAGCGTGTCCTCCTGGAACGCGAAGTCGTCGCGCTCGCGGGGGTAGGCGAAGACCGTGAACGCGGCGAGCGTGCGCGTCGGCACGTGCTCGGCGACCGTCACGAGGAACCCGTTGCGCCGCTCGGCCTGCTCGCCGACCCAGATCCGCACGCGCCGCGCGTCCCACGGGTCCTCGCCGTAGTCGACGCCGCCCGTGGGGGCGTCGGTGCTCATGCGCGTGAACAGCAGGGCCACCTGGTCGAGCCACGCGTCCGGGACCTCGTCCGTCCACGTGTGCAGGCGGTAGTCGTCGCCGGCACGCTCCCGCGCCGCGTCCCGGTGGGCGTCGAGCGTCTCGCGCGGCACCGGCAGGTCGAGCACCGAGTGCCGCTCGACCTGCTCCAGCACGTAGCCGCGCGAGCGGAGCAGGCGCGGACCCGGCGCGTCGGCGGGCACGCGGCCAGCACCCGTCGTGGCCTCCAGCGCGCCCGGTCCGGGCGGCGGCTCGACGCCGTGGCTCGTGTCCGAGAAGAGCACGGTGCGCCCCGCGTCGAGGTTGAGCCGCTCCCCGAGGTCCAGCAGGGCGGAGCCGATCCCGCGCCCGCGCTCGGCGGGGCGCACGAACGCGTACGCCTCGCCCAGGTGCTCGTTGCTCGTCAGGGGACGGCCGACGTACAGGTGCGCGACGACGTCGTGCACCGCGGGTCGGGCGCCGTCCTCGGCGAGGGCGCGGGCCGCGGCGGAGCGCAGGACGACGAAGCGTCGCTTCGCCTCGTACTCCTGGTGGTCCATGCCGGAGAGCACGTCCCGCGGGCGCACCGCGAGGTCGTCGTACCCGTGGGTCTCCAGCTCGATCTCCCGCGCGACGTCCGCGACCGCGCGGTACGCCCACGCGTCCGGGTCGTCGAGCGAGGCGGGGTGCGGGGCCTCCACCAGGGCGTACCCCTCGGGGAGGACGACGGGAAGGGACGTGCCGGCGACGCTGCTCATGCGTTCCAGCGTGGAGGCCCGACCGCGCGGGTGTCCACGGCAATACGCCGGGGGCGGACGCACGGACGGCCCGGCCCCCTGGGGGGACCGGGCCGTCCGCGGGAGCGGGCCGCCGGTGCGGCCGACGCCGTCAGGTGCGCTTGCGGCTCGTGAACCACGACCAGATGAACACGACGATGATCGAGCCGACGAGCGCGAACCCCCACGTGCCGAGGTCGAAGAACTCCTCGTTGACGTCGGTGTTGAACACCGCCGACGCGATGAACCCGCCGAGCAGCGCTCCCACGATCCCCAGCAGCAGGGTGACGATCCAGCCGCCCTTCTGCTTGCCCGGCACGATCGCGCGAGCGATGGCACCCATGATGAGGCCGATGACGATCCAGCCGATGATGCCCATGTCTAGTCTCCGTTCCGGTCAGACAGGTCCGGCCAAAGGGACTCTCGTCACGAATGGCCTGGCACCACCGTGACACGGTTGCCCGGGGCCCGCACCCCGACGGCTGCCGGCGAGCGTCGGCGCCCGGCCGGTACGGCACCGACGTCTCGTAGGCTCGGAGGGTGGCGACGACCGAGACGACGAGCGCGCGCGTCGACAGCTGGCTGTGGGCGGTCCGCGTCTTCAAGAGCCGCTCGCAGGCCACGGCCGCGGTCAAGGCCGGGCACGTGCGGGTCAACGGGGAGCGGGCCAAACCGGCGACGAACGTGCGGGTGGGTGACCGCGTCGTCGTGCGCGGCGGGCTCGTCGAGCGGATCCTCGTCGTCGAGAAGGTGCTCGTGAAGCGGGTCTCGGCGCCGCTCGCGGCGCAGGCGGTGATCGACCAGAGCCCGCCCCCGCCGCCCAAGGAGCTCGCCGTGCGGGTCGCCGTGCGCGACCGCGGGGCCGGTCGCCCGACGAAGCGCGAGCGCCGCGACATCGACCGTCTGCGCGGACGCGGCTGACACTTGCCCAGGCCTCCGGACGCCGGACGCGACGGCGGCCCCCCCCCCCCCCCCCGGGGGGGCCGCCGGGGGGGGCGGGGGGGGGGGCGGGGGGGGGGCCCCCCCCCGGGGGGGGGGGGGGGGGGGTGGGGGGCGGGGGGGGGGGCGGGGGGGCGGGCG
>NZ_JAAFAN010000045.1:0-38515 GCF_010287905.1 Cellulosimicrobium composti | reverse complement strand
CGGGCGGGCGGGCGCGCCGCGCCCCCCCCCCCCGCCCCCGGCCCCCCCCCCCCCCCCCCCGGGGCGGGGCCGCGTCGGGGCGGCGTTGGGGGGCCCCGGCGCCCCCCCCCCCGCCGCCCCGGGCGCGGCCCGGGGGGGCCGCCCCCCCCCCTTCTGTGCGCCCGGCCCGGCCCGCGCGGCCGCGCGCTGCACGTCAGGCGCCGAGCAGGTGGCCGGCGAGGTACTCGGTGACCTTGTCGAGCGCGACGCGCTCCTGGCTCATCGAGTCGCGGTGGCGGATCGTCACGGCGTGGTCGTCGAGCGTGTCGAAGTCGACCGTGATGCAGAACGGCGTGCCGATCTCGTCCTGCCGGCGGTAGCGGCGGCCGATCGCGCCGGCGTCGTCGAAGTCGACGTTCCAGTACGTGCGGAGCTCGGCCGCGAGGTCCTTCGCCTTGGGCGAGAGCTGCTCGTTGCGGCTGAGCGGGAGCACGGCGGCCTTGACCGGCGCGAGGCGGTGGTCGAGGCGCAGGACGGTGCGCTTGTCCACGCCGCCCTTCGCGTTCGGCGCCTCGTCCTCGGTGTACGCCTCGACGAGGAACGCCATGAGCGAGCGCGTGAGGCCCGCCGCCGGCTCGATGACGTAGGGCACCCAGCGCTCGTTCTTCGTCTGGTCGAAGTACGACAGGTCCTTGCCGGAGTGCTCCGCGTGGGTCTTGAGGTCGAAGTCGGTGCGGTTCGCGATGCCCTCGAGCTCGCCCCACTCCGAGCCCGAGAAGCCGAAGCGGTACTCGATGTCGACCGTGCGCGTCGAGTAGTGCGAGAGCTTCTCCTGCGGGTGCTCGTACAGGCGCAGGTTGTCGCGCGAGATGCCGAGGTCCACGTACCAGTCGGTGCGGGTGTCGATCCAGTATTGGTGCCACTCGGCGTCCGTGCCGGGCTCGACGAAGAACTCCATCTCCATCTGCTCGAACTCGCGCGTGCGGAAGATGAAGTTGCCCGGCGTGATCTCGTTGCGGAACGACTTGCCGATCTGGCCGATGCCGAACGGCGGCTTCTTGCGGCTCGCGCCCATGACGTTGGCGAAGTTCACGAAGATGCCCTGCGCGGTCTCGGGGCGCAGGTAGTGCAGCCCGGACTCGTCCTCGACCGGGCCGAGGTACGTCTTGAGCATCATGTTGAAGTCGCGGGGCTCGGTCCACTGCCCGCGCGTGCCGCAGTTGGGGCACACGATCTCGGCGAGGCCGCCCTCGGGCGCGCGGCCCTTCTTCTCCTCGAACTCCTCGATCATCTGGTCCTCGCGGAACCGCTTGTGGCAGTGCAGGCACTCCGTGAGCGGGTCGGTGAAGACGCCGACGTGGCCGGAGGCGACCCACACCTGGCGCGGGAGGATCACGGACGAGTCGAGTCCGACGACGTCGTCGCGGCTCGTGACCATCGCGCGCCACCACTGCTTCTTGATGTTCTCCTTGAGCTCGGTGCCGAGCGGCCCGTAGTCCCACGCGGAGCGGGTTCCGCCGTAGATCTCGCCCGAGGGGAAGACGAACCCGCGCCGCTTGGCGAGGGAGACGACGGCGTCGAGACGGGCGGTGGGCGAGGGCGCTGCGGCCACGGACATCACTCCTGGTGCTCACGGCCCCGCACGTGGCTCGTGGGGGCTGGTCGGGTGGGCGACGCCCGCACGGGCGCCGACCGACCAGCGTACCCGGCCGTGGGCGACGTCACCCGGAAACGGTTTTGACATCCATTCTCAAGAAGGCGGAGACTGGGTCCATGCACCGCTCCCCCGCACGGCGCCGCCGCGCCCTGATCGCCTCTGCCGCCCTCGCCTGCGCCGCGCTCGTCGCGTCGTGCTCCCCCGGCGACGGCGGCGGCGGCGGTGACGACGGGCGACTCCAGGTGCTCGCGTCGTTCTACCCGCTCCAGTACGTCGTCGAGCAGGTCGGCGGCGAGCACGTCGAGGTCTCGAACCTCACGCCGCCCGCGGCGGAGCCCCACGACCTCGAGCTCGCGCCCGCGCAGGTGCGCCGGATCGGCGACGCCGACCTCGTCGTCTACCTCTCGGGCTTCCAGCCCGCGGTCGACGAGGGCATCGCGCAGCGCGCGCCGGAGCACGTCGTCGACGCCGCGGAGTCCGCCGGGCTCGAGGAGCACCCGGGCGAGGACGCCGGCGCGCACGCCGACGAGAGCGCCGAGGAGCACGCCGAGCACGCGGACGACGGCCACGACCACGGCCCGACCGACCCGCACTTCTGGCTCGACCCGACGCGCCTCGCCGCGGTGGGCGACGCGGTCGCGGCCGAGCTCGCCGCCGTCGACCCCGAGCACGCGGACGACTACGCCGCCGGGGCGGCCGCGCTCACCGCGGACCTCGACGCCCTGGACGCGGAGCTCGCCGAGGCGCTCGCGCCGTGCGCCGGGGCGACGCTCGTGACGTCGCACGAGGCGTTCGGCTACCTCGCGGAGCGCTACGACCTGCGGCAGGTCGGCATCTCCGGCATCGACCCCGAGGCGGAGCCCTCGCCCGCGCGCCTGCGCGAGGTGGGCGAGGTCGTCCGGGAGAACGGCGTGACGACGCTCTTCTTCGAGACGCTCGTCAGCCAGAAGGTGACCCGGACGCTCGCCGACGACCTCGGCGTCGGGACCGCGCTGCTCGACCCGCTGGAGAGCCTCGCGGAGGACGCGACGGACTACCGTGAGGTGATGGAGTCCAACCTCGAGGCGCTCACGGACGGGCTCGTCTGCGCATGAGCGACGCACCGGAGCTCGTCGCCGCACGCGACGTCCACGTGACCCTCGGCGGGAGCGAGATCCTGCGCGGGATCGACCTGTCGGTCCGTGCGGGCGAGGTCGTCTCGCTCCTGGGCGCGAACGGCTCGGGCAAGTCGACGCTCGTGCGCGCGCTCGTCGGGATCGTGCCGCTCTCGCGCGGCTCCGTCGACCTGTTCGGCACGCCCCTCGGGCCCCGCCTGCCCTGGCAGCGCCTCGGCTACGTGCCGCAGCGCGTGAGCGCACCGTCGGGCATGCCGTCCACCGCGGCCGAGGTCGTCGCGTCGGGACTCCTCGGCGGCGGCCGCCTCCGGCTCCCGCGCGGCTGGCGCGCGCGCACGACGGAGGCGCTCGACCTCGTGGGTCTCGCCGACCGCGCCGACGACTCCACCGCGGAGCTGTCCGGCGGCCAGCAGCAGCGCGTGCTCATCGCGCGCGCCCTGGTCCGGCGGCCCGACCTCCTCGTGCTCGACGAGCCTGTCGCGGGCGTCGACAAGCCGAGCCAGGAGGCGTTCGCCGCGACGATGACCCGGCTCGTGGACGACGGCCTCACCGTCCTCGTGGTGCTCCACGAGCTCGGTGCGCTCGCGCCGCTCGTCGAGCGCGCGGTCGTGCTGCGCCACGGGCGCGTCGTGCACGACGGCGCCCCGCCCCGCGCGTCGTCCACCCACGCGGGCGCGACGCACCAGCACCTGCACCCGCACGAGCCCGCGGACGGCGACAACCCGGGTCCGGAGACGGGCCTCGCCGACACCCTCAACCCGGACCTCACCGCGGGCCACGCACCCAGGACGGCCTCATGACCACCGTGCTCTCCGAGCTCTCCCTGATGCTCACCGACCCGCTCATGCAGCGCGCCCTGCTCGCGGCGCTGCTCGTCGGCGTCAGCGCGCCCGTCGTGGGCACCTACCTCGTGCAGCGCAAGCTCTCGCTGCTCGGCGACGGCATCGGGCACGTCGCGCTCACCGGCGTCGCGCTCGGGTGGCTCGTCGGCGCCGCGATGGGCGTCGTGCCCGACGACGCGCTCGCGGTCCCGGGCGCCGTCGTCGCGGCCGTCCTCGGCGCGGTGGCGATCGAGGTCGTGCGCGAGCGCGGCCGCACGAGCGGCGACCTCGCGCTCGCGCTCCTGTTCTACGGCGGCATCGCCGGCGGCGTGCTGCTCATCGGCCTCGGGGGCGGGTCGTCGGGGAGCCTCATGCAGTACCTCTTCGGGTCGATCTCCACCGTCACGCCCGCCGACCTCGTGCTCACGGTCGTGCTGAGCGCCGTGGTCCTCCTCGTCGGCCTGGGCCTGCGCGCCGCGCTGTTCTCCGTGAGCCACGACGAGGAGTTCGCGCGCGCGTCCGGCCTGCCCGTGCGCACGCTGAACGTCGCGGTCGCGGTCGTCGCCGCGATCACGGTGACCGTGTCGATGCGCGTCGTGGGGCTGCTGCTCGTCAGCGCCCTGATGATCGTGCCCGTCGCGGTCGCGCAGCTCGTCACGCGCTCGTTCCGGCGCACCATGCTCGTCGCGTCGGTCGTCGGGGTGGTCGTGTGCGTCCTCGGGCTGTCCTTCACGTACTGGAACAACGTCTCGCCGGGCGCGGCGATCGTGGTCCTCGCGATCGCGACGTACCTCCTCGTCGCCGTCCTGCGTCCCCTGTGGGTCCGGCGCCGCCCGCGCGTCGCCCGGGACCCGCACCCGGACATCCCCGACGACGTCGAGCTCGACCTCGTACCCTCGGGGGCGAACCGCACCACCGGAGGTGACTCGTGCAGCGCATGACCCGCCAGCGCGCCGCCGTCTCGGACGCGCTGGAGGACCTCGACGACTTCCGCAGCGCCCAGCAGCTCCACGAGATCCTGCGCCGCCGCGGCGACAACGTCGGGCTCGCGACCGTCTACCGCACGCTCCAGAGCCTCGCGGACGGCGGGGACGTCGACGTGCTGCGCACCGAGGAGGGCGAGAACCTCTACCGGCGGTGCGAGCGGCGCGAGCACCACCACCACCTCGTGTGCCGCGTGTGCGGCCGGACGGTCGAGATCGACGGCCCGACCGTCGAGGCGTGGGCCAACCAGGTGGGCACGTCGCACGGGTTCGTCGACATCCAGCACACGATCGAGCTGTTCGGCACGTGCGCGGGGTGCGCCGACGCCGCCTCCGCGCAGGACTGAGCGGTGCCCGACGCGCTGGACGGCGCCCCGTTCGCCGCGCTCTTCGCCTTCTTCTTCGCGGTCGCGTTCGTCCGCACGCAGGCGACGTACTGGGTCGCGCGCCTGGTCACGACGTGGACGCTCGACCGCACCCGGCCGGTGAAGCCCTGGGTCGCGCGCGTCCACGCGTGGCTCTCGGGGCGCTCGGCCGCGCGCGGGATCGAGACGGTCCGCCGCTGGGGCGTGCTGGCCGTGCCCGCGTCGTTCCTCGCGACCGGCACGAAGACGGTCGTCAACGCGGCCGCCGGAGTGGTCCGCATGCCGTTCGGCCGGTACCTCGCCGCGATGGTCGTCGGGTGCGCGATCCACGCGACGATCTACGCGACGGTCGGCTGGGCCGTCTGGTCCGCGGCCCTCGCGTCCGCGACGGGCTCGCCCTGGGGCGTCGCCGCTCTCGTGCTCCTCGTGGGCGCGCTCGTCGGGCTCGTCGTCGTCACGGTGCGAGGGCGCGGCGCCCGGCGCGCGGACGACGTCGCGACCCGTGCGGAGGACTCCCCGCGCGACGCGGCCTGACGGTGCCCGGCCGCGTGACCGGCGCGGCTCAGGTCAGCGCGGTCGCCTCCGCGTCGGCTGCCCCCACGCAGAACTGGTTGCCCTGCGGGTCGGCCAGCACGGCCCAGCGGTAGCCCGGCATCGTGTGCTCCGCGACGAACGTCGCACCCTGGGCGACGAGCGCGGCGACGTCCGCGTCGCGGTCGGTCGTGGCGAGGTCCAGGTGCAGCCGGTTCTTGCCGGGCGTCGGGTCCTCGACCCGCTGGAACCCCAGGACCGGCGCCGACGAGCCCGGCGCGGGCACGACTTCGAGGAACCAGCCGCCGGACTCGTCCACGACCGTCCCGCCGAGCCGGTGCGCCCACCACTCGGCGAGGGGCCGCGGGTCGGCGGAGTCGACGGTCACCATGCCGATGCTCAGAGCCATGCGGCGCACGCTACCGGCGCCCGCCCACGCCCACCGTTCCCGGACACGGCCGCGCGGGTCAGCCGGCGCTCCCGACGGCGTCCACGGCGCCGCCGTACCGGCGGTCGCGGTGCGCGTACTCCTCGACGGCGCGCCACAGCGACCGGCGGTCGACCTCGGGCCAGGGCTCCGGGAGGAACACCAGCTCCGCGTACGCCGACTGCCACAGCATGAAGTTCGACGTGCGCTGCTCGCCCGAGCTGCGCAGGAACAGGTCGACGTCCGGCAGGTCGGGCTCGTCGAGGTACTTCTGGACGGTCCGCTCGGTCACCTTGCGCGGGTCCAGGCGCCCCGCGGCGGCCTCGCGCGCGATCGCGGCCGCGGCGTCGGCGATCTCGGCCCGCCCGCCGTAGTTGACGCACATCGTCAGCGTGCAGACGTCGTTGTGCTTGGTCTGCTCCTCGGCGATCTCGAGCTCCTTGACCACCGACGCCCACAGGCGCGGACGGCGCCCTGCCCACCGCACGCGCACGCCCCACGAGTCCATCTCGTCGCGCCGGCGCCGGATGACGTCGCGGTTGAAGCCCATGAGGAACCGGACCTCGTCGGGCGAGCGCTTCCAGTTCTCCGTGGAGAACGCGTACGCCGAGACGTGCTTGACGCCGATCTCGATCGCGCCCGCGACGACGTCGAGCAGCGCCGCCTCGCCCGCCTCGTGGCCCGCCGTGCGCGGCAGCCCGCGCGCGTTGGCCCAGCGCCCGTTGCCGTCCATGACGACCGCGACGTGGTTCGGCACGAACTGCGCCGGGATCGCCGGCGGTCGCGCACCGCTCGGGTGCGGGAACGGCGGCTGGTACGTGCGCCGCGCCATCAGGCGTCCGCCCCGCTGCCCGGGAGCGGGCGGTCCGCTCCGGCACCGGCGGGACCCGCGAGCGGGGCCGCGGGCGCGTCCCGCTCGACTATGCGCAGTGATCGCAACGTTCTCTCCAGGTGGTATTGGCTGTACGCGGCCACGAGGCCGCTCGCTTCCTTGCGGTGCCGCGCGTCCGACGCGTCGGCGGTCTCCCACTCCCCCGCGAGCAGCGCGGCGAGGAGGGCGAAGGTCTGGGGGGCGGGCGCCGTCGACCCGGGCGGGCGGCAGCGCGAGCACACCGCGCCGCCCTGCGCGACGGCGAACGCGTGGTGCGGCCCGGGCTCGCCGCAGCGGGCGCAGTCGACGAACGACGGCGCCCAGCCCGCGACGGCGAGCGCGCGCAGGAGGTAGGAGTCGAGCACGAGGCCGGGTGCGTGCGCGTGCTCGGACAGGGCCCGCAGCGCGCCCGCGAGCAGCCAGTACTGCTGGACCGCGGGCTCGCGCTCGTCGGCGACGAGGCGCTCCGCGGTCTCCAGCATCGCCGCGCCCGCCGTGTAGAGGGCGTAGTCCTCGCAGATCCGCCGCGCGTACGGGCCGATGGTCTCCGCCTGCGTCACCGTGTCGAGCGAGCGGCCCGCGTAGAGCTGGACGTCGACCACCATGAACGGCTCGAGCCGCGCCCCGAAGCGCGACGACGTGCGGCGCACGCCCTTGCCCACGGCGCGCACCTTGCCGTGCTCGCGCGTGAGGAGGGTGACGATGCGGTCCGCCTCGCCCAGCTTCTGGGCGCGCAGGACGATCGCGTCGTCTCGGTAGAGGACCACTCCCCCATTGTCCGTCACGCCGCCGACAGCGCGTGCACGCCCTGGCGGCGCGTCAGGCGGGCGGCACGCACCCGAGGACGGCTCGCACGCGCTCCAGCACCGTGTCGGCGTCCTCGCCCGCCTCGACCTGGCGGGCGGCGGCCAGGACCACGGCGTTGACCAGCTCGGCCGCGCGGGTCGCGTCGGGCACGCCGAGGTCGGAGAGCGCCGCGGCGAGCGGCACGAGGATCGTCGCGTGCATCTCCGCGCTCTGCTGCGCGAGCACCTCGCGCCCCGCCTCGGTGCGCAGGGCCGCGACGACCGCGTGCTCGCCCTCCTCGACGAGGAGCAGGTTCTCGCGCGCGTAGGCGACGACCGCGTCACTAGGCGAGGTCGCCCCCGCCACCGCGGCCGTGATGCGGGCCGACCAGCGCGGGACGACGTCGGCGACCACGGCGTCGACGAGCTCCTCGCGCGACCGGAAGTACTGGTAGACGCTCGACCGCGCGAGTCCCGCGCGGGCCGCGACGGCCGCGAGCGTGAACGTCCCGCCCTCGGCGCCGATCAGCTCGCGCGCGGCGTCGAGCAGGGCTCGCAGCTGCGCGGCGCGGTGCTCCGCGACCGTCGGTGCGTCGATCTTGGGCACGTCTTCTCCTCCTCGCGGCGACCCGGCGGGTCCATCATGCCCGAGGAAGGAGGCTCCTCGGACCGGGCCCGCCGGGTCCGCCGGTCAGGCCGTCGCGGCGGGGACGCCGAGACGGCCGTCGACCATCTCCACCACGCGGTGGCAGTGCTCGAGCACGTCGTGGTCGTGGGTGACCATGATCGCGCCCGCGCCGTACGACTCGACCTCGCGCGCGAGGAGCTCGACGACCTCGTGGCTGCGCGCCCGGTCGAGGGCCGCCGTGGGCTCGTCGACGAGGAGCAGCGCGGGGCCCGCCACGAGCGCGCGGGCGATGCCCACGCGCTGGCGCTCGCCGCCCGACAGCTCGCTCGGGCGGCGGTCGGCACGGTGCGTCATGGACACGGAGTCGAGCAGCGCGCGCGGGTCGCGCGCCCGCGGGTCGCTCTCGGCGATGCCCGCGATCCGCAGCGCGAGGCGCAGCTGGTCCACGCACGTGAGGGCCGGCAGGAGGTTCCCGGACTGGAAGACGAAGCCGATGCGCTCGCGCCGCAGCCGCGCGCGCTCACGCTCGTCGGCCGCGCCGAGGTCGACGCCCTCGAGGCGCACCGTGCCGGACTCGGGCGCGGTGAGCGCACCCGCGACCGCGAGCAGGCTCGACTTGCCGGAGCCGGACGGCCCGACGACCGCGACGAGCTCGCCCGGGGCCACGCTGAGGCTCACCTCGTCGAGCGCGACGACCGTGGAGTCGCCGTCGCCGTGCCGCAGGGTCACCCGGTCGATCTCGAGGACCGGGGTGTCGGTGTCGGTGGTCGTGGTGCTCATCGCTGCCCTCCCAGGGCGGTCAGGGGGTCGACGGAGGTGACGCGCGCGACGGCGACGGCGGCCCCGGCCATCCCGAGCACGAACAGCAGGGCTCCGGCCAGCACGAGGTCGGCGGCCTGGAGCGCGAACGGCATCGGCGAGGCGGACAGGCCCGCGCCCGCGGCGATGCCGAGGCCGAAGCCGACGACGATCGACCCGAGGAGGAGCACCGCGGCCTGGCCGAGGCTGTCGGCGAGGAGGAAGCGGCGCCGCGCGCCCATGGCGCGCATGACCGCGATCTCGTGGCGGCGCTGGATCGTCCACACGGTGAAGAACGCGCCCACGACGAGCGCGGAGATCGCGTAGAGGAAGACCTGGATCAGCAGGAGCGTCGCGGTCTCGGCCGTGTAGCCGGGCGAGGCGCCGAAGGACTCGGAGAGGGTGCGGGTCACGGTGCCCGCCGCGGCGTCGGCGGCGGTCCGGTCGAACGCGTCGTCGGTGCGCAGCGCGACGGCGGTCGCGACGGCGGGGACCTCGTCACCGGGGCCGTCGGCACCGGCGATGAGCTCCTGCCACGTGCTGAGCGGGAGGTAGGCGACGTCGACGTGCCCGAACGTGTGCTGCCCGTCGAGCACGCCCACGACGGTGAGCGTGCGCTCCGGACGGTCGAGCGTGACGGTGTCACCGACGGCCAGCCCGTCCTCGGCGGCGGTCTCCGAGATGACGATCCCGTCGGCCGCGCCGACGGCGTCGCCCTCGGCGAGCTCGGTCGGCGCGACGAACGACCCGGGCTCGACGCCGACGAGCGTGAGGTCGACCGGGGAGTCGTCCTCGCGGTGGGCGTTGGCCAGGAGGAGGCCGTACGGCGCGGCGTCGACGACACCGGGCTGCTCGGCCATCGTGTCGACCTGGTCGACGTCGATCACGGAGCGCGTGAACGCGGCGTCCGTGCCGGTGCCCTCGGCGAACGCGAAGTCGGTGACGGGCGTGCGCTTGAGGCCGGAGACCCCGTCGTTGACGAGTCCGGCGGAGAGGCCGGAGAGCAGGACGACGAGGATCGCGACGAGCGCGACCACCCCGCCCATGAGGAGGAAGCGGGTTCGCGCGAAACCGAGCTCGCGCAGCGCGAGGAACATGGACGACCTTCCGAGGTTTACCGACAGTGCGTCGGTAAACATACCAACGCGGCGTCGGTACATGCAAAAGAGCGGCCCGGACGATGCTCGTCCGGGCCGCCTTCCGACTCGCGTCAGACGGTCGCGCGCTCCGCGCGGTTCACCGCGGACACGATGGCCTTGAGCGACGCCGTCGTGATCGACGGGTCGATGCCGACGCCCCACAGGACGTCGTCGCCGACCTGGCACTCGACGTACGCCGCGGCGGTCGCGTCGCCGCCCTCGGACAGCGCGTGCTCCGCGTAGTCGAGCACGCGGACGTCCACGCCCACCTGCGCGATCGCGTCGACGAACGCGGCGACCGGGCCGTTGCCCGTGCCCTCGAGCGTCAGCTCCTCGCCGCGGTCGAGCACGTCGACGCTCAGCGTGTCCGGGCCCTCCTCGCTCGATGACGCGCGCGTCGCGCGCAGCTTGAGCCGGCCCCACGGCTCCAGGCCCGAGCCCGGCTCGACCGGCAGGTACTCGTCCGAGAAGATCCGCCAGATGTCGTCGCCCGTGACCTCGGTGCCGTGCTCGTCCGTGTGCTGCTGCACGGCCTGGCTGAACTCGATCTGCAGGCGGCGCGGCAGGTCCAGGTGCCGCTCGTTCTTCAGCAGGTAGGAGATGCCGCCCTTGCCCGACTGCGAGTTCACGCGGATGACGGCCTCGTACGAGCGGCCGACGTCCTTCGGGTCGATCGGCAGGTACGGGACGGCCCAGACGAGGTCGTCGACGCTCTTGCCCTCGGCCTCGGCGTGCACCTCCATCGCGTCGAAGCCCTTCTTGATGGCGTCCTGGTGGGAGCCCGAGAAGGCGGTGAACACGAGGTCGCCCGCGTACGGGTGGCGCTCCGGCACGGCGAGCTGGTTGCAGTACTCGACGGTGCGGCGCACGTGGTCGATGTCGGAGAAGTCGATCTGCGGGTCGACCCCCTGGGAGAACAGGTTCATGCCCAGCGTGACCAGGCACACGTTGCCCGTGCGCTCGCCGTTGCCGAACAGGCAGCCCTCGATGCGGTCGGCCCCCGCCTGGTACCCCAGCTCGGCGGCGGCGACGGCGGTGCCGCGGTCGTTGTGCGGGTGCAGCGACATCACGACGTTCTCGCGGTGGTTGAGGTGGCGGTTCATCCACTCGATCGAGTCGGCGTACACGTTGGGCGTCGCCATCTCGACCGTCGCCGGCAGGTTGATGATGACCTTGCGGTCGGGGCGGGGCTCGAAGACCTCGAGCACCTCGTTGCAGATACGGGCGGCGAACTCGAGCTCGGTGCCGGTGTACGACTCGGGCGAGTACTCGTAGTAGACCGTGGTCTCCGGGACCGTCTCCTCGAACTTCTTGCACAGGCGCGCGCCGTCCACCGCGATCGCGATGATGCCGTCCTGGTCGGAGCGGAACACGACCTCGCGCTGCAGCACCGAGGTCGAGTTGTACAGGTGGACGATCGCCTGCTTGGCACCCTTGATCGCCTCGTACGTCCGGGCGATGAGGTGCTCGCGCGACTGCGTGAGGACCTGGATCACGACGTCGTCCGGGATGCGGTCCTCCTCGATGAGCATCCGCACGAAGTCGAAGTCGGTCTGCGAGGCGGACGGGAACCCGACCTCGATCTCCTTGTAGCCCATCTCGACGAGCAGCTCGAACATGCGCAGCTTGCGCTCCGCGTTCATGGGCTCGATGAGGGCCTGGTTGCCGTCGCGCAGGTCGACCGCGCACCAGCGCGGGGCCGTCTCGATGCGCTTGTCGGGCCACGTGCGGTCCGGCAGGGAGACGTCGATCTGCCGGTGGAACGGCAGGTACTTGTGGATCGGCATTCCGGAGGGCTGCTGCGGGTTCACGTCCGCGGCGGGGGTCGTCCGGGTGGGGGCTGAGGCGTTCATCGGCGTCCTTCGGGTCGTCCTGATCGGTGTCAGCCGGCACACCAACCACCGCGACGAGGAACCGGCTAGAGAGCCTCGCCGCGGCAACGAAGGAGGAGCTGCCGCATCAGGTGCACGACGCCACTGTACTCCTCCGCCGCGCGTGCGCCGCGGACGTCCGCTCCGCGGGCACGTCGCGCCGTCGCCGCCGTCCGCCTCGGGGGCGAGGCCGTCCCCGGTCCGGGCGCGACGGCGCCCGGCCACCCCCGCGCGGGAGGGCGACCGGGCGCCGGGTGCGGTCCTGCTCAGCGGCGCGAGCGCAGCGCGGCGTCGACCGCCGGGTCCCCGAGGTTCCCGAGCCACTCCAGCAGGGCCGGGTACGTGGACGGGTTGGCCGCGACCTGCGGGCGCAGGTGCGGGGCGTCCTGCACGATCTGCGCGAGCACCTCGAGCGGTGTGCTCGGGTCGAGCGCCTGGGCCGCCGTGAACCCCTCGGGCTGCGCCGGCGCCGCGGACGGCTGCTGCGGCCGGGCCGCGGGCTGCTGGCCGTGGCCCTGCGGCGCGTACGCGTCGTACCCCTGCGGGGCGTAGCCCTGCTGCGGAGCGCCCTGCTGGCCGTACCCGGGCTGGCCGTAGCCCTGCTGGGGAGCGGCCTGCTGGCCGTAGCCCTGCTGCCCGTACCCGGGCTGCGCGGTCGGCTGCGGCCCCGTGCCCGGCTGCTCCTCCTGGTAGGCCGGGAGCACGGCGGTCGACGGCCCCTGGTCGGGCGCGAGGCCCGGCCGCGCGGCGTACCCGCTGCGGTCGGGCTCGACCGGCTGGACGGGGAGCACCTCGGTCGAGTCGCCGCCGTCGGGCGACCAGCGGCCCTGCCCGGGCTGCTGCGCGGCGACCGGGCCCGTCGGCGCCGCCGCGGGGTACGCCCCGGCGGGCGGTGCGGCGGCGGGCGCGACGCGAGCCGGGCGCGCCGGCTTGGGCGCGGGCGGCTCCCACACGTACGCGCGCGCGGCCTGTGCCGACCCGGCCGCCGGCACGGGCCGGTGCTCCGCGAAGTAGGCGCGGACCTCGCGCGGGACGGTGAGGGCGCCCACCACGAGCAGCGGCAGGCCGAACGCGAGCAGCACGTGCTCGACGCCGCCGCCGAGCGTCACGCGGTTCGCCGTCACGACGAGCAGCACGATGCCCAGGAGCGCGACGACGCCGGCGCCGCCGAGCGCGAGCGGGCGTCCCGTCGCCGCGTCGCGCGCGAGCGCGCGGCGCGCGACGAACGCGACGACCGCCGCGAGCACGCCGATCACCACGGCGAGGACGACCGGGACGCCGCGGCGCCCGTCGGCGAGCGTGAGGACCGCGCTCACGGCGACGTACCCCGCGACGACGAGGACGAGGTCGAGCGCGTGGACCGCGACGCGCACCCACGTGGTCACGGGGTCGGCCGCGGTCATCGCGCGGTGGACGGCCGGGGCCGCGGCGATCGCGGCGAGCGCGGGCACGAGCACGAGGCCGAAGCGGCCGCCGTGCGTGCTCTCGATCGTCACGAGCCCGTTGTTCCCCGACCCCAGGACGAACGCGACGGCGAGGATGACGCCCAGCCCGACGAGCGTCAGGCGCGCCGCCTCGGACCGGCGCCACGTCCCGTACGTCGGCAGCCCGGCGAGCGCGAGCACGAACACGGCCGAGACGAGCACGAGGAGGACGAGGAGCGCGCCGCCGAGGCGCGTGCCCGTGAGCGTGAGGACCACGGTGAGCAGGACCGCGAGCACGAGGACGGCCGCGACCACGAGGAGCGCGAGCAGCCACCGGTCGGTGACCGCGCGGTCCTGGTCCCGCGGGCCGAGCTCGCTCTCGCGCGGCTGGGCCGCGAGCAGCGCTCCCGCGAGCCCGAGCGCGGCCGCGGAGCCGACCCCGCCCCAGCCGTCGCCGAGGTCCCCGCCGCCGACGACGTCGACCACGAGGTAGACGCCGACCAGCAGGACGTAGGGGGCGTTGGCGAGCAGGCGGACGCGGCGCGTCGTGTGCACGGTCCACGTCGTGGGCAGCACGCCCGTGCGCGCGAGGTACGGCAGTGCGAGCGTGAGGAGCGAGAGGATCGTCAGCAGGACGACCTCGATCTTGTCGGACGCCCGGTGCGCCACGTCCCACGGCAGGGCGAGCGACACGAGGAGCAGGAGCGCGGCGACGCCGTCGCGCACGTAGTCGCTCACGGGGATCCCCGCGAAGGGCGACGCGACCGCGGCTTCGTCCCCGGTGGTGGCCGACCCGTCCCCCGCGGTCCCGGAGGCGTCGGCGCCCGGGCCGTCCGTGCCCGGGCCGTCCGTCCCCGGCCCGTCCGCGCCCGGCTCGACCGCCGGCGTCGCGCCGGTGCCGGCGCCCTCGGCCGTGGAGTCCCCGCCACCCGCCGCGACGCCGCCCGGCGCCGTCGTCGGCCCGGTGCCCGCAGCGTGCTGCGGGTCCTCGGCCGGCTCTGTCTGGTTGGTCATCGTGCACTCCCTACGCTGTCGCGCGGTGCCGGACGCACGCACGCCGGGCCGAGAGGCCCCGACCGTTTCTACCGGTTCATCACGTGCGTCTCAAGCGCCCACGCGGGGCCGCGACCGGACCGCGACGGAGGGCGGCGGCTCCCGCGCGCGGCGGCGCGGCTCACGACACGGACGCCAGCCGGTCGGACCCGAGGAGGAAGAGCCGGCCCTCGACCGCGACGACGTCGTACGTGTCCTCGGGCAGCGTCCAGCGCCACTCGACCGCGCCGTCGTCGAGCGCGACGGAGACCAGCCCCGGCCCGGCGAGGCCCTGCTCGGTGACGAAGAGCGACTCCCCGTCCGTGAGGACCGGCCAGGGACCGGTGTCCGCGATCTCGACGTCCCAGACCTCCTCGCCCGTGCGCGTGTCGACGCTCCGGAAGGACGAGTCGGTCTGCACCACGACCCGCCCGTCGACGCGCGCCACCGCGCGCAGGCCCGCCCCGGGCAGCGCCCAGAGCTCGGAGCCCGTCGCCCCGTCGACGCCGACGACGCTCCCGAACGTGTTCGTGACGATGACGCCGGGCGCCGACCCGTCGGACAGCGGTGCCTCGAGCACGCGGCCCTTGATGCGGAACGCCGGCTCGCCCGCGGCGGTGAAGACCGTCGCGGTCCCCCGCCCGTACTCGTTGCCGACGTAGCGGCCGTCGTGGAGGCGCACGATCGTCCACACGTCGTCCTCCACGAGCGAGAGCCCGTCCTCGGTGAGCGCCGCGGCGAGCCCGGGCGCGATGAGGTCGACCACGCCACGACGGACGTCGAGCACGACGTCGGCCCCGCGCCCGAGGCCGTCGTGGACGAACGTGCGCTCCCAGCGCACCTCGCCCGTCGCGGCGTCCTCGCGCACGAGGAGGACCTCGCGGCCGCTCCACCACGCGCGCACCACGTCGGTGTCGCCGACGGGGACGACGGACAGCCGACCGGCGGTCGCGACGACGCGCTCCCCCAGGACCTCCCCGGTCGCCGACCGCACGGTCGTCAGACGGGCCGCCTGCTCGCGCCACCCGGTGGGGACGACGCACACGACCACCTCGCGCGCGGGCTCCCCCTGACCGGGCAGGCACGTCGCGCGGTCGCCCAGGGGCTCGGACCGCCACAGCACCGACCCGTCCTCGACGGCGTACCCGGTGAGGGCGTCGTCGACCGTGACGACGGCCCCGACGGCGGGCACGACCGCGGTGCCCGGCTCGACCGGGACCGACCACCGCACCTCGGGCGGCTCCTCGAGCGGGCGCAGGCCCCCGGCGAGCGCCGTGACGTCGACCGGCCGCGCGTCCTCCATCGACGCGGTGAAGGCGAACGACCCGGCGAACGCCGCCGCGACGGCCACGGCGACCCAGGGCACCGGGTGCGCGTACCACGCGCGGCGGGGGCCGTCGTCGGGCTCGCCCGTGCGGCCCCGGGCTGCGGAACGCGGGACGCCGCGGCGCTCCCCGTGCGCCCGCGAGCCGTCCGGGGCACCCGGCGGGTCGTCGTCGAAGACCGCGTCGAACCGGGCCTCGGACCGCAGCTCGGGCGGCAGGAGCTCGAAGCTCACGAAGCTCGTGGGGCTCGCCGGGGCGTCGGCACCGTCCGTCGTCGGCTCGTGGGTCGCGTGCCCTGCACGAGCCGCCCGGTCCTGCGCGAGCCGACGGCGCCTCACCCGTCCACGATACGCACGGCACGGTCGCCGCGCGACGCACGGGCGGGAGTCCGCGGGGCCGGCCGTGGGCCTCCCCCGTGGCGTGCCCGGCGGGGTCAGATGCCGAGCTGGTAGACGCCCCAGTACGCGAGGATCACGAGGAGGATCGCGGAGCCGGCGACGACGCACCCGAGCATGACGCGCGTCGACACGCCGCGCGCGACCCGCAGAGCGCGGGTCTCGGCGACCACCGCGACGGACGCGTCGGCGCGCTCGGCCGCCGCACGCCGTGCCGCCCGCACCTCGGCCGCCCGGTTGAGCAGGAGCGCCGCCGCGACGAGCGTCGCGAGCCCGACGAGCCGGACGCCCACCCAGCCGCCCTGCACGACCCACGCGTCCTTCTCGTAGTCGAGCGCGAGCCGCGCGACCGCGACGAGGTACGCCACGAGCGCCACCGTCGTGGCGGCGGCCCCCACGCCGAGCCCGGCGAGCGGGACGCGGAACCCCGGGGCCAGGCCCGCCGGGGCGCCGGGACGGCCCGCGACCCGGCGCAGGCGCCGCACCAGACCGCCCGCGAGCCCGACGACGGGACCGAGCACGAGGAGGCCGACCGCGACGAGCACGAGCCCGACGAAGACGTCGCCGTTGCCGAGCCAGCGCGGGGTCGGCACCGGGCCCGCGAGGTACTGCTGGTTCGGGCGGGCACCCGCGACCTGCGGCTGCGCCGTGGCGCTGTCCGGCAGCGACGTCACCCACGCCGCGACGTCGCGCGGGAACGCGGGCACGAGGACGTCGTCGACCTTGATGCCGTGGTTGGCGCCCTCGTAGTACCGCACCGTGACGTCCGTGCCGCCCACGACCGACGCGGGGCCCGTCGCGTCGATCACCTGGCGCGCGCCCTGCTCCACGGGCATCGACGGGTCGTCGGTGCCGTAGACCACGAGGACGGGCTGCGTGAGCCGCTCGAGGAACGGCTCGACGTCGAAGTCGGCGTACTCGAACCCGCCGCCCGGGATCGCCATGCCCACCGCGCGCGGGATCGCGCGGAACACGCCGTGCGGCACGTCCGTGTTGCGCAGGTAGCTGTCCACGGCGAACGCGGCCTGCTGGCGCGGGGGCACGACCGGCGCGGACACGAGCACGGAGAACGCGATCCCCGGGTCCTCGACCGCCATGACCGGGACGATCCACGTGCCCTCCGACTCGCCGTAGAGCCCCACGCGGTACGGGTCCACGCCGGGGCGGGCGCGCAGCAGGTCGACCGAGCGCGCGTAGTCGCGCGCCATCGCCTCGTAGTCGCGGTGGCGGGTCGTGTACGTGTCGAGCCGCTTGTCCGGCACGAGGGTCACGACGCCAGCGCTCGCGAGGTCGGTCGCGACGTCCACGAACGCCTCCGACGCGAGACCCGTGCCCGCGCCGTGCACGAACACGACGCCCGGGAGGTCGTCTCCCGCGCCGACGGGCTCGCGCAGGAGACCGCCGACGGTCGCGCCGTCGAGACGGATCGTCACGTCGGTCTCGCGCACGTCGAACGTGCCGACCGGGTCGGCGCCGCCCGGGGGCTGGCCGCCGATCGTCGTGTCGGAGGTCGCGGGCTCCAGGTGCTCGGTGACGGGCACGGGGTCCCACTGCGGTCCGGTGACGGCGCCGACGATCGCCAGGACGATCGCGAGCGCGGCCGTGGTCGCGGCGGTCCGGAAGATCACCGAGGAATCGTACGCCGCGCGTCGTGCGCGGATCCCTGGTGCCGGCCCGACGCCCGCGCGGGGGACGTCCCCCGTGTCAGAACCCGAGCCGGTGCAGCTGCTTCGGGTCGCGCTGCCAGTCCTTGGCGACCTTGACGTGCAGGTCGAGGTACACGCGCGCGCCGAGCAGCGCCTCGATGCCCTTGCGGGCCCGGGTGCCGACGTCACGCAGGCGCGACCCGCCGCGCCCGATGACGATCGCCTTCTGCGAGTCGCGCTCGACGAAGAGGTTGACGCGCACGTCGAGCAGGGGCGGGCGGCCCTTCTCCTCGTCGTCGGTGCCCTCGCGCGGCACGATCTCCTCGACCTGCACGGCGAGCGAGTGCGGCAGCTCGTCGCGCACGCCCTCGAGCGCGGCCTCGCGCACGAGCTCGGCGACCATGACGGCCTCCGGCTCGTCCGTGAGCTCGCCGCCCGGGTAGAGCTCGGGGCCCTCGGGAAGGTGGGAGACGAGGACGTCGGTCAGCACGTCCACCTGGTACCCGTCCTGCGCGGAGACGGGCACGATGTCGGCCCAGCCGCCGGCCTGCTCGCCGAGACGGTCCACCGCGAGGAGGTGCGCGGCCAGCGTCGCGCGGTCCACGAGGTCGGCCTTCGTCACGACGGCGACGACGGGCGTGCCGCGGCGCCCGCGCATGAGCTCCGCGAGCTCGTTCGCGATGAACCGGTCGCCCGGGCCGATCTTCTGGTCCGCCGGGAGGCAGAACGCGATGACGTCGACCTCGGTGAGCGTCTCGCGTACGAGGTCGTTGAGGCGCTCGCCGAGCAGCGTGCGCGGTCGGTGCAGACCGGGCGTGTCGACGAGCACGAGCTGGGCGTCGGGCCGGTGCACGATGCCGCGGATCGTGTGCCGCGTCGTCTGCGGGCGCCCCGACGTGATCGCGACCTTCTGGCCGACGAGCGCGTTCGTCAGGGTCGACTTGCCCGCGTTGGGCCGTCCGACCAGGCAGGCGAAGCCGGAGCGGTGCTCGGGGGTGGTCGTGCTCACGGGGTGTCCTTCACGGTCGGGAGGGAGGGTCGGGCGTCGGCCGGGGTGTCCGGCTCGCCGGGCACGGCGGGGGTCGCCGCGTGGGAGACGAGGACGGTCGCGAGCTGCTTGCGGCGCCCCTGCACACGGTCGGCCTCGAGGCGCAGCCCGTGCACCTCGGCGACCGACCCGGGCAGCGGGACCTTGCCGAGCACCTTGGCGAGCAGGCCGCCGACGGTGTCCACGTCGTCGTCGTCCAGGTCGAGGCCGAAGAGCTCGCCGAGCTCGTCGACGTTCAGGCGCGCCGGGACGCGCAGCACGCCGTCGCCGAGGTCCTCGACCTCGGGCTCGGGCCGGTCGTGCTCGTCCGTGAGCTCGCCCACGATCTCCTCGAGCGCGTCCTCGATCGTCACGAGCCCGGCGATGCCCCCGTACTCGTCGACGACCATCGCGATGTGCGACGACGACGCCTGCATCTCGCGCAGGAGGTCGTCCACGGGCTTGGACTCGGGCACGAAGATCGCCGCGCGCGCCACGTCGCCGACGGGTCGCGCGTCCGTCCCGGGCCCGCCCTGCAGCACGCGCACGACGTCCTTGAAGTACGCGACGCCCACGAGGTCGTCCGCGGACGTGCCCGTGACGGGGATGCGCGAGAAGCCCGAGCGCAGGAACAGCGAGAGCGTCTTGCGCAACGGCGTGTCGCGCGACGTCGTGATCATGTCGGTGCGCGGGACCATGACCTCGCGCGTGAGCGTGCTGCCGAGCCCGAACACCGACCGGATGAGCTCGCGCTCCTCCTCCTCGATGGCCGCGGACTCGTTCACGCGGTCGACCATGTCCTGCAGCTCGCGCTCGTGCGCCCCGGAGTCGGGGGCCGGCGCGAGGCGCGTGAGCCAGCGGGTCGCCGCCACGACGCCGACCAGGAGGGTCGACAGCCCGAGCAGCACGCGCACCGCGTGGCGGCGCCCGAGCGAGCGCGGGCTGACGCGCGCGACGAGCAGCCCCACGACGACGCTCACGCCGAGCGCGACGAGCAGGACCTGCCACCACGGCTCGAGCCACGCGGCGACGAGCAGGGTGAGGCACGTGATGCCCGCGACCTCGGCGACGACGCGCACGAAGCCGATCGAGCGCGCGGACGCGGCCGGGTCGGCGAGCAGGGACAGCGCGCGCCGGCCCGAGGGGCGCGGCGGCGTCGCCGGGTCGTCGCCGAGCGCCGCCTCCGCGACCGCGGCGCGCGTCACGCGCAGCACGGCGGCCTCACCGGCGCTCAGGGCGGCGGCCAGCACGACCGTGACGACGGTCAGCGCCGCCAGGAGCGCGACGGGTTCGCCGCTCACCGGCCGGCGAGGAAGGTCAGGAGCAGCTTGCGCTGCAGCGCGAACATCTCCTTCTCCTCCTCCGGCTCGGCGTGGTCGTAGCCGAGCAGGTGCAGGATGCCGTGCGTCGTGAGCAGCAGCATCTCCTCCGCGGTCGAGTGGCCCGCGGCGACCGCCTGGCGCGCGGCGACCTCGGGGCACAGCACGACGTCGCCGAGCTGGCCCGGGCCGGACACCTCGCCGTCGCGGCCGGGACGCAGCTCGTCCATCGGGAACGAGAGCACGTCCGTGGGGCCGGGCTCGTCCATCCAGCGCACGTGCAGCTCGGACATCACGTCGGTGTCGACGAACAGGATCGACAGCTCGCTCTGGGGGTGCACGCGCATCGCGTCGAGCACGTAGCGCGCGAGCGCCGCGAACTCGGCCTCGTCGACCTCGGTCTCGGTCTCGTTGTTGACCTCGATGCTCACGCGTCGTCCCTCGTCCGTCGGTCGCGGTTCGCGGGGCGCCCGCGCCGCTCGTCGTCGCGGCGGCGCGGGCCGTTCCCCGCCGCCAGGTCCCACCGCGCGTACGCGTCGATGATCTCGCTCACGAGGCGGTGCCGCACCACGTCGGACGACGTCAGGCGGCAGAACTCGACGTCGTCGACGCCGGTCAGGACGTCCTCGATGACGCGCAGCCCCGACTGGGTGCCGCCCGGCAGGTCGACCTGCGTCGCGTCCCCGGTGATGACCATGCGCGACCCGAAGCCGAGGCGCGTGAGGAACATCTTCATCTGCTCGGTCGTCGTGTTCTGCGCCTCGTCGAGGATGATGAACGAGTCGTTGAGCGAGCGACCGCGCATGAACGCGAGCGGCGCGACCTCGATCGTGCCCGCCTCGATGAGCTTGGGGATCGAGTCCGGGTCGATCATGTCGTGCAGCGCGTCGTACAGCGGGCGCAGGTACGGGTCGATCTTCTCGGTGAGCGAGCCCGGCAGGAACCCGAGCCGCTCGCCCGCCTCGACGGCCGGGCGCGTGAGGATGATGCGGTTGACCTGCTTGGACTGCAGCGCCTGCACGGCCTTGGCCATCGCGAGGTACGTCTTGCCCGTGCCCGCGGGGCCGATGCCGAACGTGATGGTGTTCGCGTCGATCGCCTCGACGTAGCGCTTCTGGCCGACCGTCTTGGGGCGGATCGTGCGGCCGCGGCTCGACAGGATGTTGAGCGTCAGCACCTCGGCCGGTCGCGACGCGGTCGCGGCCGTGAGCATCGCGATCGACCGCGAGACGACGTCCGCGGTGAGCTGCGTGCCCGCCTCGACGACCTCGACGAGCTCGTCGAGCAGGCGGGACGCGAGCGCGACGTCCCCCGGCGGGCCGGAGACGGCGATCTCGTTGCCGCGCACGTGCACGTCGACGGCGGGGAACCCCTCCTCGACGGCCCGGAGCACGGAGTCGCGGCTGCCGAGGAGCGCCACCATCGGCACGTGGTTCGGGATGACGATGCGGTGCTCGACCCGGTGCGGCGCGGGTTCGGGTTCTCGGGACAGAGAGGTCATGAGCCGGCTTGCGCCGCTGCGCTCCTTCGGTCGGACGGTGGTGCCGGGGCCGCGCGGGCCCCGCAGATCCCCTCCATCGTACCGAGCGGCGCCGCGGCCCACACGCGCTTTCGCGCAGGGCTCAGGCCGGGGACCACCCGAGCTCGGCACCGGCGATCACGTGCCCGTGCACGTGGAACACGCTCTGGCCCGCGCGCGGTCCCGAGTTGAAGATGAGGCGGAACTGGCCGTCGGCCAGGTCCCCCGCCACCTCGTCCGCGAGGGCCACGACGTCGCTGAGCAGCTCCGGGTCGGCCGCCGCGAGCTGCGCGATGTCGCCGTGGTGGTCGCGCGGCACCACGAGCACGTGCACGGGAGCCTGGGGGTCGATGTCGCGGAACGCGACCGAGCGCTCGCTCGTCGCCACGACGTCCGCGGGCAGCTCGCCCGCGACGATGCGGCAGAAGAGGCAGTCCGGGTCGGTGCGCGCGTCGGTGCTCGTCATGCCCCCGAGGCTAGTCCACCGCCGTCGGGCACGCCCCAGCGACCGAGCCGCTCGGCGAGCAGCGCGACGGCCACCGGGCCCGCGGTCGACGTGCGCAGGACGTGCGGGCCCAGGCGCGCCGCGACGGCGCCCGCCGCGGTGAGGTCGTCGAGCTCGCGGTCGGAGATGCCGCCCTCGGGGCCGACGACGACGAGCACCTCGGGCCGCGAACCGTCCTCGGTCGCGGGACCGCCGGGCAGCACCACGTCGGCGAGCGGCGTCGTCGCCTCCTCGTGCAGCACGATCGCCCGGCCCCCGGCCCCGACGACGTCCGTCACGCGGGCCGCGAGCCCGCGCGAGTCGACCGCGAGCTCGACGTGCGGGAGGCGCGCGCGCCGCGCCTGCTTCGTCGCGGTGCGGACCGTCGCGAGCCAGCGTGCGCGGGACTTCGCGGCGCGCTCGCCGCGCCACACGACGACCGACCGCTCGGCCTGCCACGGGACGACGACGTCGACCCCGATCTCGGTCGCGGCCTCGATGGCCATCTCGTCGCGGTCGCCCTTGGCGAGCGCCTGCACGAGCGTCACGACGACGGCGGGCTCGGGCTCCCGGTCCACCTCCTGGACGAGGAGCGTGACGCGACCGGCGTCGGCGTGCTCGACGACGCACCGCAGGCGCAGCCCGTCGCCGTCGACGACGTCGACCCGCTCGCCCGCGCCGCGTCGTTGGACCACGCCCGCGTGGCGGCCCTCGGCGCCGTCGAGGACGTAGCGGTCGCCCGGCGCGACGGCGTCGAGACCCGTCTCGGCGAGGAACACCGGAGCACTCATGCGCCGCCCCCGCTCAGCGCCCGGAGAGCTTGTCGCGCAGGCGCGAGAACACGCCCGGGTGCGCGGCCGCGAGGCGCGGCTCGGGCCGCTCCTCGCCACGCAGCGCAGCGAGCGAGCGCAGCAGCTGCTCCTGCTCCGGGTCGAGCGCCGTGGGCACCTGGACCTCGATGTGGACGTTGAGGTCGCCGCGCCCCGAGCCGTGCAGGTGACCGACGCCGAGGTTCTTCAGCGTGACGATCTGGCCCGGCTGCGTGCCGGGGCGCAGGTCGATCTCCTGGGGGCCGTCGAGCGTCTCGAGCTCGAGCACCGTCCCGAGCGCGGCCGCCGTCATGGGCACCTGGAGCGTGCAGTGCAGGTCGTCGCCGCGGCGCACGAACGTGTCGTGGTTGCGCTCGCGGATCTCGACGTACAGGTCGCCGGCGGGCCCGCCCGCCGGGCCGACCTCGCCCTGCGCGGTGAGCTTGATGCGCGTGCCCGTGTCGACGCCGGCGGGGACGTTGACCGTGATCGTGCGACGGCTGCGCACGCGTCCCTCGCCGGAGCACTCGGCGCACGGCTCGGGGATGACGGTGCCGAACCCCTGGCACGCGGCGCACGGCGCGCTCGTCATGACCTGGCCGAGGAAGGAGCGCGCGACGCGCTGGACCGTGCCGCGGCCGTGGCACACGTCGCACGTGCGGGGGGACGTGCCGGGGCGGCAGCACGTGCCGCCGCACGTGCCGCACACGACGGCCGTGTCGACCTGGAGCTCGCGCTGCGCACCGAACGTCGCCTCGGCGAGGTCGATGTCGAGCCGCACGAGCGCGTCCTGGCCGCGCCGGGCGCGCGGGATCGGCCCTTGCTGCGCCTGGCCGCCGCCGAAGAACGTCTCGAAGATGTCCTGGAAGCCGAACCCGCCGCCCATGGGGCCGGTGCCGCCGCCCGGTGCGCTCGGGTCGACGCCGAGGTCGTACTGCTGGCGCTTCTCCGGGTTGGACAGCACCTCGTACGCGCGCGCGACGTCCTTGAAGCGGTCACCCGCGTCCTCGCCCGCGACGTCCGGGTGCAGCTCGCGCGCGAGCCTGCGGTACGCCTTCTTGATCTGGTCCTGGCTCGCGTCACGGGACACGCCGAGGATCTCGTAGTAGTCGCTCACACGTCACTCTCTGCTGGTGCGGGTCGTGAGGCCGGCGCGGGGCCGGTCGTGAAGGGTCGGGGGCGGGCGTCGTCGGCGCCTGCTCCCGGCGGGGTGGCCGCGGAGCGGCTCACGTGCCGAGCACCCGCGACAGGTAGCGCGCCACGGCGCGCACCGCGGCGATCGTCCCGGGGTAGTCCATGCGGGTCGGCCCGATCGAGCCGACGAGCGCGACCGTGTCTCCGTCGCTACCGTAACCGGTCGTCACGACGGAGGTCTCCGCGAGCCCCTCGAGCTGGGTCTCGTGCCCGATCCGGACGCTGACGCCCGACTCGGCGGCCATCTCGGTGAGCAGGCCGAGCAGGACGACCTGCTCCTCGAGCGCCTCGAGGACGGGGCGCAGCGCGTGCTCGAACCGCATCCCCGCCCGGGCGAGGTTCGCCGTGCCCGCGAGCACGAGGCGCTCCTCGCTCTCCTCGGCGAGCGTCTGGGCGACGAGGTCGCCCACCGCGCGCACGAGCGGTGCGTCGTCCGGGTGGAAGCTCTCCGTGACGGCCGCGAGCGCCGGCGCGAGGTCCGCGAGGCGCTTGCCCGCGGCCGCGGCGTTGAGACGTGCGCGCACCTCGGCGAGCGTGCCCTCGTCGGGCACGCTCGCGACCTCGAGCGTGCGCTGCTCGACGCGCCCCGTGTCCGTGATGATGACGACGAGCAGGCGCGTCTCCCCCACGGGCACGAGCTCGAGGTGGCGCAGCCCGGAGCGGCTGAGGGACGGGTACTGGACGACCGCGACCTGGCCGGTGAGCTGCGCGAGCAGGCGGCCGGCGCGGGCGATGACGTCGTCGAGGTCGACGCCCTCGGACAGGAAGGTCTCGATCGCGCGCTTCTCCGGCGCGGACAGCGGCTTGACGCTCGAGAGGCGGTCGACGAAGAGCCGGTAGCCCTTGTCCGTCGGGATGCGCCCGGCCGACGTGTGCGGCTGGGCGATGTAGCCGGCGTCCTCGAGGGCGGCCATGTCGTTGCGGATCGTCGCGGGCGAGACGCCCAGGCCGTGCCGCTCGGTGAGCACGCGCGACCCCACGGGCTCGCGCGTGAGGACGTAGTCCTCGACGATCGCCCGCAGCACCTCGAGCCGGCGCTCCTCGCTCACGTCCACCTCCCGCGTGCCGCGCCGCCCCCGCCCGGTCGGCGGGCGGGTGTCGGCACTCTCGTCCTCCGAGTGCCAATCCTACGCGTTCGCGCGGCGCGTCCTGCGGTCCTCCGCTCGCCGCGAACGCAGGTCCAGGAGCCCCACGACGAGCGCGACCGCGACGAGGGCGATCGTCACGACGAGGGCGCGCCCCGCGGCGTGCGCCGCGCGCTCCCCGCTCGCGAGGCCGCCGTAGTACACGGCGAGCACGACGGAGATGCCGACCGCCGAGCCGATGCGCTGGCCGAGCTGGAGCATGCTCCCGGCCACGCCGGCGCGCGTCACGGGCACCTCGGACAGGGTGAGCGTCTGGTTCGGGGCGATGACCGTCCCGCTGCCCGCGCCCGCGACGAGCAGCACGGCCGCGAGCGCCGGGCCCACCGCCCCCGGCCGGTCGCCGAGCACGCGCACGACGGCGTCCGCCGCGACCACCCCGACGAGGACCACGAGCAGGCCGCCCACGACGAGCTGCCTGCCCCACCGCGCGACCCAGCGACCGGAGAACCACGCCGAGATGCCCGACGCGACCGCGAACGGCGTCCCGACGAGCCCGGCCTGGAGCGGCGTGTACCCGAGCTCGTCCTGGAGGTAGAGGGTGATCACGAGGAAGAGGCCCGTGAACCCCGCGAAGTACGCGAGACCGAGCAGAGCGCCGTTGCGGAACGAGCCGAGCCCGACGACGTGCGGGTCGAGCACGGCGTCGCCCGTGCGGCGCTGGTAGCGCCGCTCCCAGGCGGCCGCGCCGACCCCGGCAGCGAGCGCCGCCGCCAGCCACCACCACCGTGACGCGTCGTCGCCTCGGCCCGTCGTCGTGACGAAGGGCATCATCACGGCGAGCGTGGTAGCGCCGAGCAGGCCGAGCCCGACGAGGTCGAGACGGCGTGCGCCGGCCCCGGGCGCGTGCGGCGGCGGCCCGGGCACGAGGCGCCACGCGAACGGGAGCAGGACGGCGACGACGGGGATGTTGACGAGGAACACCCACCGCCAGCCCGCCGCGGAGCCGGCCGCGGCGATGAGGAGCCCGCCGAGCAGCGGGCCGAGCGCCGTCGACACCCCGATCGTGGCGCCGAACGCGCCGAAGGCCCGGCCGCGCTCGCTCCCCGAGAACTGCTGCTGGATGATCCCGACGACCTGCGGGTTGAGCACCCCCGCGCTCACGCCCTGGAGCAGGCGGGCCACGCCCAGCCACGTGTCGGTCGGCGCGAGCCCCGACGCGAGGCTCATGAGCGCGAACCCGACGAGGCCGACCATGAACAGCGTCCGGCGCGACCCGGCGTCGCCGAGCCGGCCGGCCGGCACGAGCGCGAGGCCGAACGCGAGCGTGTAGCCCGCGACGACGAGCTGGAGCTGCGTCGGGCCCGCGCGCAGCGACGACTCGATCGACGGGAGGGCGACGTTGACGATCGACACGTCGAGCGTCGTGATGAAGCCCACCCCGAGGCAGACCGGGAGCACGCGCCAGCGCGCCGGGTCCGGCTCCGCGCGCGTGGGGCTCATCGCTCCGTGGTACCACCCCGTGCCCGGTGCGCGCGCGCCGGGCGCCACGCGCGCCCGGGCTCCGCGGACCCGCGGGGACGGTGTCCTAGGGTGACGGTCGTGTCCTTCGACCGCTACGGCTCCGACGTCCTCGGCGGCACGCCCGCCCCCTCCCACCACCGCGCGCGACCGGTGTCGCGGCCGCAGACCGCGGACCGCGGGCTCGTGGTCGAGGAGGTCCAGACGGGATGGGTCGGCGCCGTGGTCCGCGTCGAGAAGTCGGGCGGCATGCACGTCGTCGTGCTCGAGGACCGCGCGGGCCGCACGCGGACGTTCCCGCTCGGCCCGGGGTTCTGGGTCGACGGCGAGCCCGTCGTCCTCACGCCGCCCGTGACGTCGCGCGCCCCCGCCGCCCCGGCGCGCACGGCGTCGGGCTCGCGCGCCGTCGTCGGGCAACGGGCGCGCGTGGCCCGCGGCAGCCGCATCTGGGTCGAGGGCAAGCACGACGCCGAGCTCGTCGAGAAGGTGTGGGGGGACGACCTGCGCGTCGAGGGGGTCGTCGTCGAGCCCCTGCACGGCGTCGACGACCTCGCGGCGGCGCTCGCCGACTTCGGCCCGACGCCGCAGCGCCGCGTGGGCGTCCTCGTCGACCACCTCGTGCCCGGGAGCAAGGAGCGCCGCATCGCCGACGAGGCGCTGCGGCGCTCGCCCGCGGGCACGGTGCTCGTGCTCGGCCACCCGTACGTCGACGTGTGGCAGGCCGTGAAGCCCGCGCGGATCGGCCTCGAGCGGTGGCCCGTGATCGAACGGGGCACCGAGTGGAAGCGCGGCATCCTGCGCGAGCTCGGGTGGCCCGCGGAGTCCGCCGAGGACGTCGGGCGCGCGTGGCAGCGCATCCTCGGGACCGTCCGCTCCTACGCCGACCTCGAGCCCTCGCTGCTGGGTCGCGTCGAGGAGCTCATCGACTTCGTCACCGCGCCCTGAGACCGGGGCCGGGAACGCCCGTGCCCCGGCGTCGCGAGGCGGCGCCGGGGCACGAGGTGGACGACGGACCGCGTCAGGCGGCCGGGACGCCCCCGGACAGGCGCCGGTAGGCGTAGCCCACCGCGACGTAGCTCAGCGGGATCGTCACGAACAGGCCGAGACCGCACGGGATCGCGCCGAGGATGTTGATGCCGAGCAGCGCGAGCAGCAGCAGGAACACCTGCCCGAAGTTCTTCGCGACCATCGAGAAGCTCGTGCGGACCGCCGTGATCGCGTCGACGCCCTGGTCGAGCGCGACGTAGTAGACGAACGCGGAGAACAGCAGCACCGCGAGTCCCGGCAGGATGCACAGGAACAGGCCCACGCCGGTGAGGATGCCGACGATCAGCGCCGCGAGGAGCACGTTGACGACGTTGCCGATGCGGAAGAACGCCGCGACGTCCGGCTTGCGCCCGTCCACCTCGTCCAGCGCGCCGCGCGTGAAGAACGCGGTGACGAGGTAGCCGATCACGGTGCCCACGATCCCGAGCAGGATGTTCGTGAACGTGAGGCCCGTGACGGCGAGCACGTTGGTGTCGGTGTAGTCGAACTGGTCCTGGACCTGGTCGAAGCCGCCGGTGATCCAGTTCCACGCGACGTTCACCGCGAGGAAGATGAGCGCGACGAGGATCCACGGCCCGAGGTTCGACGTCACCTTGCGCCAGCCGTACGAGATCGCGTCGCCCACCGCGAAGGCGGGGCCGCCGACGCCGGGCTGCGGGGCGCCGTAGCCGCCCGCCGGCGGCGGGTACGACCCGGGCGGCGGGTAGCCGCCGCCGGCCGGGGGTGGCGCGTAGCCGCCGTCGGCCGGGGGCGGGAACGACCCGGGCGGCGGGGCCGTCGGGCCGGGTGCGTTCGGGTCGCCGGGCGCACCGGCCGGGGCGCCGTAGGCGTCCGGCGCCCCGTACGCGGGCGGGCCTGACGGGGGCCCGGCCGGGTCCTGCGGGCCGGAGCCGTCGCCCGGTGCGGGCTCGTCGTCGCGGGGCGGCTGACCGCCGGGGTTCGTGGGGTCCGTCATGGTGCACCTCGTTCCTCGTCGTCACGTGCCGCGGTCAGCACGCTCCCTCGACCTGCTCGGTCCTATCGTGGCTGCTCAGCGGCCCGGGTGCGCGGCGAGCGCCGCGCCGCGGGCGGCGTCAGACGGGCTGCTCCGCGTTGAGGCGGCGGTACACCCAGGCGGTCGCGATCTGCGCGACGGGCAGCGCGACGAGCAGGCCCACGTAGCACAGGAGCGTGCCGACGAGCTGTGCGAGGTACACCCCGAGGAACAGCAGCGCGACGGCGCCGAGGTTCTTGCTCACGACCGAGAAGCTCGCCTTGAACGCGTCGAACACGCCCAGGTTCTTGTCGATGACGTAGAACAGCGTGAACTGGGCGAAGAACACGAAGACGAGCGGCCCCAGCACCGTGATCGCCAGCACGCTGGTCGCGACGCCGATGAGCAGCGCCACGAGGACGACGGTGCCCAGGTTCGGGAACCGGAAGAAGTCCCCGTACTCCAGCTTCTTGCCCCGTGTGACGAGCAGCGAGACGTTGACCACGGCGGCCTGGACGAGGAACGACAGCACGGCGAAGACCCCGACGAACAGGAACGTGCCGAAGCCGAACGCGAACCCGCCCGCGGTGCTGATCTCCCCGGTCACGGGGTCGACCGTCGTCGTGGCGGTCCCCACGAGGAGCGCCCAGAACGCGACCGACAGCAGCGCGAGCACCGCCACGTAGGTGAGGACGCCCGCGATGATGACCCCGGCGTTCTGCGTGAACTTGTTCCAGCCGTAGCCGAACGCGTCGGTGACCTGGATCGCCGCGCCGGGCTGCCCCGGCTGCCCGTACGGCCCCGCCGGGGGCGGGTAGCCGCCCGGCTGCCCACCGTAGGGCGGCTGCCCCGGAGGCTGCTGCCCGTACGAGGCCTGCGGCGGGGCCTGCTGGCCGTAGGGGGTCTGCGGCGCGGGAGGCTGCTGCCCGTACGGCGGCTGGGCGGGCGGCGGGTATCCCGCGCCCGGAGCCGCCGGGCCCGTCGGCGCGGCGCCCGCGGGCGCACCGTACGGCTGGGCGGGCTGGGACGGCGAGGGCTGGGGCTGCGCGGGCGGGGGCGACGCGGGCGGCTGGTACCCGCCGGGCGCCTCGCCGTACGGCGACGCCGGGGGCGGGCCCGCCGGCGCGGCCTGCGGGGACGTGGGCGGCGGGGACACCGGCGTCTGCGGGGCGGGCGACGCCGGCGGCTCGGGGGCGGCCTCCCGGGGCGGGACCGGCTGGTCGCTCGCGTACGGGTCCTGCGGTGCCTGCGGCTCGTTCTCGTCCCGCGGCGGGCCGCCGGCGGTGCTGTCGCTCATGAGTCTCCTCGGTCGGTTCCGGTGGACCACGCGCGGGCGGGCAGCCCGCCCGGATGTGGACGTCGTGTGTCGGTCGCACATTTCGTGGCCCGTGAGGACAACCCTGGCGGGATTCGTCCGGTTCCGCTAGAGGAAACGCCGGGATCTGCGCAGGCCCGCGCGGATCTCACCCGGTCGCGCGCGAGGTCGTGGCGCGGGGCGGGCACGGGGCGGGCACGGGGATCAGCCGGTCGACGACCCGAGCCCTGCGGCGCGCGTCAACCCGTCCACGACGACCTTCGCGTACGCGGCCGTGCCCGCCTCCGTGGGGTGCACGCCGTCCGGCCCGAGCACCGCGGGGTCGGCGGCGACGGCCGCGGACCAGTCCGCGACGACGACGCCGGGGTGCCGCTCCGCGGCGGCGACCATCTCGGCGTTCGTGCCGGGGACCCACGGGCGGTCGGCGTACCCCGTGACGAGCACGACGCGACGACCGGGCCCGACGGCCGCGAGCAGCTCGTCGAGGGAGGCGGCGTTCGCGGTGCTGTTCGTGCCGAGCGACACGACGACGTAGGGGCGCAGGGCGCCCGCGTCGCGGGCCGTGGCGAGCGCGGCCGGACCGTCCTTCACCTGGCGCGAGACCGCGCCGTCGACGTACGCGCCGGGCAGCGCCGCGGTGAGCGCGGGGGCGCTCGCGAGCGTCACCGAGTCCCCGACGACGGTGACCTGGTCTCCCGGCGGGGCGACGGCGGGGGCGGTCTCCGCGGGCGCGTCGGCCTCCGCCGGGGCGGGCTCCTCGGTCGCCTCGCCTTCCCCCGGGGCGGGCTCCTCGGCGTCCGGCTGCGGTGCCGGCGCCGCGGCGTCGGGCCCGGCCTGCGTCGCGCGTGCGGCCTGCTCCCCCGCGGCGATCTGCCGCTCGACGCTCGTGGTGGCGGGCGCGTTGACGACGCCGGCGGCGCAGAGCCCGACGACGAGCGCGCACGACCCCGCGAGCGCCCACCCCCGACGCGTGAGGGCCCGCGACGCGGCGTCGTCGGGTCCCGGTTGCAGACGCCGGGCGAGGTCGCGCGCGGCGCCGCGCAGACCGCGCCGCAGCACGGGACGCTCGACGTACCGGAAGGAGAGCGCCGCCGCGACGACCGTGACGGCGAGGGTCACGACGACCACCGCCGGGTGCACCGCACCGGGCGGCACGGGGCCGACGACGGCGCCGAGCGTGGCCGACGCGAGGACGAGCACGGGCCAGTGCCACAGGTACAGCCCGTACGAGCGCCGTCCGACCCACCCCAGCGGGCCGCGGTCGAGCTGTGCCCCCACGCCCGGCAGGCACACGACGGCGTTGAGCACCGCCGTCGCGGCGACGGCGCACACGAGCAGTCCGCCGCGGTACGCGAGCGCGTCGTCCCAGCGCAGCGTCGCGACGGCGGCCACGAGCACGACGGCGCCCGCCACCCCGCCGACGAGCACGGCGAGCCGGCCGCGGGGCGTGCGCACGCGGGGACCGCCGGGGAGGAGGGCGTGCGCGTCGTCGTCGTCGCCGCCGTGGTCACCGCCGTGGGGACGCGTCACGGGCCGCGCGTGCCAGAACGCGAGCGCCGCGCCGGCCATGAGCGCGAAGAGGTGCGTGTCCGTGCCGACGTACACGCGCGTCGGGTCGGTGCCGGGCGCGTACAGGAGCGCCATGAGTCCCACGGAGGCGAGCGCGAGACCGGCGGCGGCCCACGGCGCGTGGCGCCGCAGGGGGCGCACGGCGCACAGGAGCACCACCGCGAGGGGCCACAGGAGGTAGAACTGCTCCTCGACCGCGAGCGACCAGAGGTTGCCGAACAGGTGCGGGAGCAGCGCGCCCGAGTAGGTCGCGCCGCTCGCGACGTCGACCCAGTTGCTCGTGAAGGTCGCGGCGCCGAGCAGCTGCGGCCCGATGCCGACAAGCACGTCCCCGCCGACGACGGCCGCGACCGCCGTGCACACCGCGACCACGAGGACGAGTGCGGGGAGCAGGCGCCTGGCCCGGCGCGCCCAGAACGCGCGCAGGCCCACGTGGTGCCGGTCGCGGTGCTCGCGCACGAGGAGGGTCGTGATGAGGAAGCCCGACAGGACGAAGAAGACGTCCACGCCCACGTACCCGCCCGGGAACGTGGCCGGGGCGACGTGGAACGCGACGACGACGGCGACCGCGAGCGCCCGCAGGCCGTCCAGCCCCGGCATGCGCCGGTAGCGCACGGTCGGGCGACCGGGGCGGCGCGCGCCGGGGGCGCGCACGTGCCCGAGGACCCGAGGAGCCTCGAGCGTCGGGCGACCGTCCCCCGCGGGGGTCGTCCCGTGCCGAGATGCCTCGTGGGTCGTCGTCACTCGTCCGTGATCTCCCGTACCACCGTGTCCGCCAGCAACCGTCCCCGCAGGGTGAGCACCGCGCGTCCGGCGACCGCCGCACGGCCGTCGAGGAGCCCGTTCGCGACGAGCCCGGCGACGGCGCGCCGTCCGGCCGGGGACAGGACCGCGAGGTCGAGACCCTCGTGCAGCCGCACGCCGAGCATCGCCTGCTCGAGCCGGCCCTGGTCCCGCGTGAGGAGCTCACGCCCGGCGGCGGGGCTCGTGCCCGCCTCGAGCAGCGCCGCGTACCGGCGCGGGTGCTTCACGTTCCACCATCGCACGCCGACCCCGGCGTCCCCGGCCGACGCGCCCGTGTCGTCGGTCACGACGCCCGGGCCCGCCGGCGAGGCCGCGGGCGCGCCACCGGCCGAGGGTGCGAGGGCGTCAGGCGCCGCGACGTAGGAGTGCGCGCCAGGACCGATCCCCCACCAGTCGTCGCCGCGCCAGTAAGCGAGGTTGTGGCGGCAGCGGTCGTCGTCGGTGCGGGCCCAGTTGCTCACCTCGTACCAGGTGAGCCCGGCGGCGGTGAGCAGCTCGTCGGCCAGCTCGTACTTCGTCGCCTGGTCGTCCTCGCTCGGCAGCGCGAGCTCGCCGCGGCGCACCTGGGCGGCCATCCTGGTGCCCGGCTCGACGACGAGCGCGTACGCGGAGACGTGGTCGACGCCGGTCGCGAGCGCAGCCTCCAGGCTCGCCCGCCAGTCGTCGAGGCTCTCCCCCGGGGTGCCGTAGATGAGGTCGAGCGAGACCTGGAGGCCCGCGTCGCGCGCCCAGCGCACGACGTCGGGGACGCGCCGCGGGTCGTGCGTGCGCTCGAGGGTCGCGAGCACGTGCGGCACGGCCGACTGCATGCCGAACGAGACGCGCGTGAACCCGGCGTCGGCGAGCTCGGTGAGGGACGCCGGCGTGACGGAGTCCGGGTTGGCCTCGGTCGTGACCTCCGCGTCGGGCGCGAGACCCCACGCGTCGCGCACGCCGCCCAGCAGGCGGACCAGGTCCCCGGCGGGCAGGAGCGTGGGCGTGCCGCCGCCCACGAACACGGTCGAGACGGGCCGCTCGGGCAGCCCGGCGTCGCGCAGGACGCGCACCGCGAGGTCGACCTCGCGCAGCGCGGTCGTGGCGTACGACGCCTGGCTCGCTCCCCCGCCGAGCTCGGAGGCCGTGTACGTGTTGAAGTCGCAGTACCCGCACCGCACCGAGCAGAACGGGACGTGCAGGTACACGCCGAAGCCGCGCCGCGCCGTCGGGCCCGACGTGCCGTCCGGTGACGACGGGCCGGACCCGGCGACCCACGCGGGCAGCGAGCCGTCGGGCGGGACCGGCTCGCCCTCGGGCAGCGCCGGGCTCACTTCTTCGACTTGTCCTTGGCGTCCTTGCCGCCCGCGGCGTCGGAGGAGAGCGCGGCGATGAAGGCGTCCTTCGGGACCTCGACGGACCCGATGTTCTTCATGCGCTTCTTGCCCTCCTTCTGCTTCTCGAGCAGCTTGCGCTTGCGGCTGATGTCGCCGCCGTAGCACTTGGCGAGGACGTCCTTGCGCATCGCGCGCACGGTCTCGCGCGCGATGACGCGCGCGCCGACGGCCGCCTGGATCGGCACCTCGAACTGCTGGCGCGGGATGATCTCCTTGAGCTTGGCGGTCATCATCACGCCGTAGTCGTACGCCTTGTCCTTGTGCACGATCGCGCTGAAGGCGTCGACCTGCTCGCCCTGGAGCAGGATGTCCACCTTGACGAGGTCGGCCACCTGGTCGCCCGACGGCTCGTAGTCGAGCGACGCGTACCCGCGCGTGCGGGACTTGAGCTGGTCGAAGAAGTCGAACACGATCTCGGCGAGCGGCAGCGTGAAGCGCAGCTCGACGCGGTCCTCCGAGAGGTAGTCCATGCCGAGCATCTGCCCGCGGCGGTCGTTGCACAGGCCCATGACGGTGCCGACGAACTCGCTCGGCGCGAGGATCGTCGCGCGCACGACGGGCTCGCTGACCTGCTTGATCTTGCCGCCCGGGAACTCCGACGGGTTGGTCACCTTGACGACCGTGCCGTCCTCGAGCGTGACGTCGTAGACGACGTTCGGCGCCGTCGAGATGAGGTCGAGGTCGAACTCGCGCTCGAGCCGCTCGCGCACGATCTCCAGGTGCAGCAGGCCGAGGAACCCGACGCGGAAGCCGAAGCCGAGAGCGACCGACGTCTCGGGCTCGTAGTTGAGCGCGGCGTCGTTGAGCTTGAGCTTGTCGAGCGCGTCGCGCAGCACCGGGTAGTCCGTGCCGTCGATCGGGTACAGGCCCGAGAAGACCATGGGCTTCGGGTCGGAGTAGCCGCCGAGCGCCTCGTCCGCGGGCTTGGCCGCGTTCGTCACCGTGTCGCCGACCTTGGACTGGCGCACGTCCTTCACGCCCGTGATGAGGTAGCCGACCTCGCCCACGCCGAGGCCCTTGGTGACGATCGGCTCGGGCGAGATGACGCCGATCTCGAGGAGCTCGTGCGTCGCGCGCGTCGACATCATGACGATGCGCTCGCGCGGGTTGAGGTTGCCGTCGACGACGCGCACGTACGTGACGACGCCGCGGTACGTGTCGTACACCGAGTCGAAGATCATGGCGCGCGCCGGGGCGTCGGGGTCGCCGACGGGGGCGGGCACGCGCTCGACGATGCGGTCGAGCAGCGCCTCGACGCCCGCGCCCGTCTTGCCCGAGACCTTGAGCACGTCGTCCGGGTCGCCGCCCACGAGGTTCGCGAGCTCCTCGGCGTACTTCTCGGGCTGCGCGGCGGGCAGGTCGATCTTGTTGAGGACCGGGATGATCTCGAGCTCGTTCTCCATCGCGAGGTAGAGGTTCGCGAGGGTCTGCGCCTCGATGCCCTGCGCCGCGTCGACGAGCAGCACGGCGCCCTCGCACGCGGCGAGCGAGCGCGAGACCTCGTAGGTGAAGTCGACGTGGCCCGGGGTGTCGATCATGTTGAGCGCGTGCGGCGTCTCGGCCCCGTCCACGTCGACGGCCCACGGCATGCGCACGGCCTGCGACTTGATCGTGATGCCGCGCTCGCGCTCGATGTCCATGCGGTCGAGGTACTGCGCGCGCATCGCGCGCGGCTCGACGACACCGGTGAGCTGCAGCATGCGGTCGGCCAGGGTCGACTTGCCGTGGTCGATGTGCGCGATGATGCAGAAGTTCCGGATCAGCTCGGGCGGCGTGGCCGCGGGCTGGATGCGGGTGCTCGGCTGGGCGCTGGGGATCGGGGACAACGCGGGTGCGCTCCTGGGAGTGGCGTGCGGGTCGGGCCGCGCGCCGCGAGGGCGGGGCGCGCCGACGGTCGCTCTCGGGCGGGCGGGAACGACCATTGTCCCACGTCCTGCGGCGGCCCGGTCCTCGTCCCGCCGCCCTGCGAGACCGCCCGGCCCGGCCTAGCGTGGAGGGTCCGCCGGCGCCGCGCGCCGGACCGTCGACGAGAGGAGCTCTCATGGCCGACCGGGACCTCGCCGGACGCCGCGTGCTGGCGATCGTGACCAACTACGGCGTCGAGCAGGACGAGCTCGTCGTCCCGCTGGAGCACCTGCGGGAGAAGGGGGCTGCCGTCGACGTCGCCGCCGCGTCGGCCGACGACGTGCAGACGCTCGTCGACGACAAGGACCCCGGGCGCACCGTCAGCCCGACCCTCACCCACGCCGACGCCGACCCCGCCGCGTACGACCTGCTGCTCGTGCCGGGCGGGACGATCAACGCCGACACGCTGCGCCTCCAGGACGACGCCGTGAGCCTCATACGCGCGTTCACGGCCGCGGGCAAGCCGGTCGCGGCGATCTGCCACGGCCCGTGGGCGCTCATCGAGGCGGCTGCCGTCGAGGGCAAGACGCTCACGAGCTACCCCTCGCTGGAGACCGACGTGCTCAACGCGGGCGGCGCGTGGGTGGACCGCCCGGTCGTGCGCGACGACGACGGCTACACGCTCGTCACCTCGCGCGACCCGGGCGACCTCGACGCCTTCCTCCGCGAGGTGGACGCCGTCCTCGCCGGCTGACGGGGCCTCCCCGCGCGTGGGTGCCTCGTGGCAGGCTCCGGCCATGGACGACGGCCTCGACCACCTCGCGCTCCTGTCCCGGTTCCAGGGTGCGTTCCTCGCGCTCGTGCCCGACGCCGACCCGCGCGCTCCCGTGCCCGCGTGCGGACGGTGGCGGGTCCGCAACCTCGTCGAGCACCTGGGCCGCATCCACCACTGGGCGGCTGCCCAGGCGCGGCGGCGCCACGAGACGCCGCTCGGGCGCGGGCCGTTCGACCTCGCCCCGTTCTACGCCGAGCACGCGGCCGAGCTGCGCGCGACGCTCGCCGAGCTCGACCCCGACGCGCGGGCGTGGACCCTGCTCGAGCCCGACGACCCCGGCTCGACCGTGCGGTTCTGGCACCGGCGCCAGACGCACGAGACGCTCGTCCACCTCCACGACCTGCACGCCGCGTGCGGCCGCGCGGTGGACGACGTCGCGCCGGCCGTGTGGGCGGACACCGTCGACGAGGTCGTCACCGTCATGCAGCCGCGCCAGGTCCGCCTCGACCGGGTCGGCCCGGTCGAGCGGCCCGTCACGCTGCAGGCGACGGACGCCGGGCGGTCGTGGACCTTCGGTGCGGGCGACACTGTCGCGACCGTGCGCGCGCCCGCGCGCGAGCTCGCGCTCGTGCTGTGGGGTCGCCGCACGCCCGAGGAGGCCGGCGTCGTCGTCGAGGGCGACCCCGCGGCGCTGACCAGGGCGCTCGACGGCCGGATCACCCCCTGACGCGCGCGGGTCGCGCCGGGGCGACCGGTAGATTGCGCGCGTGACTCGCAACCGATGGCTCGGACTCCTCACCGACGTGGCGCGCGCCGTCGCGTCGGGGCTCACGCGCTCGCAGGGAACCCCGGGCGGCACGGACACCCGGGGCCGCGGCACGGGCAGCACCACGGGCTCCGGCGCCGCGGCGACCCGTGCGCCGGGGCGCGGCCGGGCGCCGTCGGGCCGCACCCCGACCCCGGGCCCTCGGCCGTCGCCTCCGCGCCAGGGCGGCGCGCCCGCGAGGACCGCGACCCGCGCGGGCGGGTACCCCGGCGACTACGAGGGCGCGGTGCGCGCCCAGTACGCGCCCGAGCTCGACGGCGACCCGGACCCGGGCGAGATCGTGTGGACGTGGGTCCCGTACGAGGAGGACCACTCGCAGGGCAAGGACCGCCCCGTGCTCCTCGTCGGGTCCGACGGCGCGTGGCTCCTCGGCGTCATGCTCACGAGCAAGGACCACTCGCGCGACGCGCACGACGAGGCGCGGTGGGGCCGCTACTGGCTCGACATCGGCTCCGGCCCGTGGGACGCCAAGGGCCGGGACAGCGAGGTGCGGCTCGACCGCGTGATCCGGGTCGACCCGGACGCGGTCCGACGCGAGGGCGCCGTCGTGGGCCGCGACGTCTTCGACCGCGTCGTGCGGGGCATCGCCGAGCACCGCTGAGGACGTTCGAGCCCGATTGGGCTCTGAGCGGTCGCGCTGGTATTCTTGTTGGTCGCGTGTCCGCCCAGGTCGGCGGGCACAGCCCCAGCCCCTCTCCACGGGTTCCCCACCCCAGTCCCGGAGCTGGAGCCGCCCTCTACGACCTATCCGCTCGCTCCGGCGAACAGAACCAGAAAGTCCACACGTGGCCAACATCAAGTCCCAGATCAAGCGCATCCGTACGAACGAGAAGGCTCGCCTGCGCAACAAGGCGGTCAAGTCCGAGCTCAAGACGTACGTGCGCCGCGTGCGCGAGGCCGTCGCCGCCGGCGACAAGGAGGCGGCGACCACCGCGCTCCAGGCTGCCTCGCGCAAGCTCGACAAGGCCGTCTCGAAGGGCGTCATCCACGCGAACCAGGCCGCGAACCGCAAGTCGGCCATCGCGAAGGCCGTCAACGCTCTCTGAGCGCACGGTTCGCCCGCGTCGCCGTGACCCGCTGATCGTCGCGACGACCGCACAGGCTTCCCACGAGGGGCGCCCCCCCCCCCCGGGGGGGGGCCCCCGGGGGAGGCCCCGCCCCCCCCGGCCGCCCCGGGCCCCCCCCGGCCGGCGCGGGGGGGGGCGCCGCGCGGGGGCCCCCCCGGGGGGTGGGCCGGGGCGGCG